>DMJJ01000158.1 GCA_003452185.1 Verrucomicrobiales bacterium
ATATGGAGCGAGATGACGCTGCAAGAATACCCCGGCGCGAAGGTTCGACAAGGCCTACAGAGGCGGGGGGGAGGCCCATCCCCTGTAGCCACCGACGTCAGGAGGTGGGCCCGCCCCAGAGCGGGCCTCCCCACTCTCCGGCACGAAGGGCCGCTGTTGCTCCACTGGATCCCAGGGTCATGCTCACGCCCCCGACCTTGTGACCTCGGTCGCTGCAGCCGAAGCGGAGGGGCTCCGCAGGCCGGGGCGGCGCGGCAGGGTTGACACCCCGGCTCGATTCCCCCTATAGAGCCTGCAGGAGGTAGTACCCATGGAGATTGATTCCCCACACGAGGCGTGGCCGCGGCGCTGCAGCTGGCCGGCCTGTCTTCACGAAGCCGCAGATCGGGAGATCCCCCCGGAACGCCTGCTGCAGGCGGTGTGGTTTCATCAGCGGCTTCGGCGCGAGGGGCTGCGGGGAGTCGACGGACGGGCGCTCCGGGTCCTGCATCCGGGGTTTTGGAACCGTGAGGCGGGGCCCGACTTCCGCCGCGCCCTGATCCAGTGGGAGGGGGAGGAGGCGCTCCAGGGGGATGTGGAGGTCGATCTCCACCCGAGCGGATGGCATACCCATGGGCACGCGGGGAACCCCGGGTTCGCGGGGGTCATCCTGCATGTGGTCTGGCGTGCGGACGAGGGGGTGGGATGGCCGACGCTCGAGCTGGAACCTCACCTGGAGGTCCCGGTGCCGGAACTCGAGAGGTGGCATGCCTCGTCGGCCGCGGGCCGGTGGCCCACGGCGTTGTCCGGTCGATGTCGATCGCCGCTTCAGGTGCTCGACCCCGAACTCCAGAGCCGGCTCCTGCAGGAGGCCGCCGCGGCGCGGCTCCGAATCAAGGCCGGTCGCATGGCGCTCCGGGCCGGGGGAGTCGGGTGGGACCAGGCTCTGTGGGAGTTCCTCTTCCGGGCTCTCGGATACAAGCAGAACCCCTGGCCCATGCAGCGCCTCGGGGAATTGATGCCCCGGCTGCGGGATCCGTCGACCGATCCGCGGGGGTTGCTCGGCCGGCTGCTCGGTGTGGCGGGATTGCTCCCCGTCGCGCTTCCCGCCACGCCAGGGGTCGAGCGGGAGTACGGGGCCGCGGTCTGGGAGGAGTGGCTCGGGTCCGGGCGGCGATGGGAGGAGTGGCGCCTTCCGAGGGCCCTCTGGCGGCTGCACAACCTCCGCCCCGCAAACCGGCCGGAGAGACGGCTCGCGTTGGCGGCTCACTGGGTGCACGAGGGCCTTGTTCCGACCCGGCTGCGGGCCTGGGGCGAGGCGGACCTGCGGGCACCACGGGGATGCAGCTCCCTGGTGACCACTCTTCGCGAGGCGCTGCGGGTGCCGGAGGACGAGTTTTGGTCGGGGCACTGGACCCTTCGCGCACGAGCTCCGGGGGGAAGGCATCCGATGCTCGGGCTGGCCCGGCTGACCGACATTGCGGTGAACGTGGTGCTTCCCTGGCTTTGGGCCCAGGCGGGGGAGCTGGGGCGGGAGGAGCTGGAGCGTCGGTACTTCCTCTGGCCGCGGGCCCAGGACAACGCCGTGCTGCGCCTGGCCCGTGATCGCCTCCTGGGGGGCGTGGCGCCGCGGACCCGACGGGCTGTCCGGGCCGCGGACCAGCAAGGGCTGATGCAGATCGTGAGCGACTTTTGTGAGCACTCCGATTCCCTCTGCCGCCACTGCCCCTTCCCCCGCCTCGTGGCCGACTACGGGGGATGACCGACCGCGGATGGGGAAGGGACCCCGGATTGTTTGACCACGGATGGGACCCGGGTTGCCGCGGATGGGGAGGGAGACTTACGGGCGTGGGCTCTGGCGCTCCAGCCTTATCGCTCGAGGACCACGATTTGGGTCGATGTGCCGTTCGAGTCCATCACGACCAGCAACGGCAGGCCGCGCGCGGAGTCGCCCCAGCAGGGACCGGCTCACATCCCTGTTGCCTCTCTCTTATCGTCTGGGTGAAAGTGGCGGAGATGCGCTTCCCACAAATGGTACGCCTGGCCATCCTGTTGACCGTTACATCCCCGCATCGAGCCGCCGCAGGGCCGGCCTGGCCCTCCTTCCGAGGCCCCAATGCGTCCGGGATCGCGACCGGCTCGGTCACCGTCGCAAGCTGGGATGTCGCCAGCGGACGGAACATCCGCTGGAAGGCATCGGTGCCGGGTCTCGGACATTCCTCCCCGGTGATCGCCGATGGCCAGGTGTTCGTCACCACCGCCGTGAGTGAATCCGGAAAAGCCCCGCTCCAGGTCGGTCTCTATGGGGATCCAGGTTCCGCGGACGACACGGGCGTCCAGAAATGGCAGCTCCTCTCTCTCGACGCCGCCACGGGCGGGTTGCGATGGGAGCGCACGGTCCGCCGGGGAGTGCCGCGGCAAAAGCGTCACACCAAGGCGACTCACGCCAACTGCTCTCCGGCCACGGATGGGCGTCGTGTGGTGGCGTTCTTTGGATCGGAAGGCCTTCACTGCTACACGGTCGAAGGGGACGAGGTTTGGCACCGTGACTTCGGCGTCCTGAGGACCAGCCCGACGGTGTTCAATGACGCTCTCTCCCCGGCGGGCCTCGACTTGGAATGGGGTTTTGCGAGCTCCCCCGTGATCCACGGCGGCCGTGTCTATGTGCAGTGCGATCTGTTCACCAACGGGTTCCTGGCTGCGCTCGATCTGCGGGATGGCAAGGAGGTGTGGCGGACCCCCCGCAAGGACACTCCCACCTGGAGCACGCCCAACATCCTTGCCAGCGGTCCGCGCCCACAGCTGGTGGTCAACGGGTGGAGCCACATGGGGGGCTACGATCTCGGCACCGGGTCCCCCCTTTGGCAGATGTCGGGGGGTGGAGACTGCCCGGTTCCCACTCCGGTGATTGGCCGGGATTTGATCTACCTGACCAGCGCCCATGGTCCCCGGAGGCCCATTTACGCCGTGCGTCCGGATGCCGAGGGGGACATCTCGCTTCACGCGGGTGAGACCACCAACCGGTTTGTCGCCTGGAGTCTGCTGCGGAGCGCGGGCGCCTACATGCAGACACCGATTCTCGTTTCCAATCTCCTCTATAGCTGCCACGACGACGGCATTCTCTCCTGCTTCGATGCCGCGTCGGGCCGCCTGGTCTACAAGGAGCGGCTTGGGTCCGGCGGGGAGGGGTTTACCGCCTCACCGGTGGCCTCGGACGGGAAGATCTATTTCACGAGCGAACAGGGGAACGTTTTCGTGGTTCCACCCGGCCCGGCCTTTGCCGTCCAGGCGACCAATCGACTGGATGAAATCTGCATGGCAACCCCGGCCATCGCCGATCGGTGCCTCTACTTCCGGACCCGCTCCAGCGTGATCGCCATCGGGGAAGCCCGGTAGGCCCGGTGAATCCACACTTTTGTTCACCCGTTCCAGCAGCCAGTCTTCCCCGTGTACATGATGCCCTCCTCTCCACGGTTCCACCCCGGGTCGCGAAGCCGATCCGGTCTCCTGCAACCGCTCCCCGGACCCGGACGCGGGGTCCCGCTCCCGATGGCCCTCTGCCTTTGCCTCTCCCTCCAGGGTGTGTTTGGCACCCGGGTGGCGTGGGGTGCAGTGGCCCCCGCTCCGTTGCGCGCCGAGCGGACCGACTCCGGAGCGCTCCGGATCTATCGCGGGGACGCCTCCCAGCCCATCCTGGTGCAGGAGGCGAAACCCGACTTCCGCCCGTTCATCCATCCGATTGTCTCACCGGACGGCAAGGGGATCCTGACGGAGGATGCGCCAGGGCATCACCTTTGGCAGCACGGGCTGTATGTCGGCCTGAACGAGGTCAACGGGGTCGATTTCTGGAAACACGACGAGCTCTTTCATCCGCGGCCGCTCGCGCGGCCCCGTGTTTCCGGACACCATGCCCGATGGAGCGTCACAACGGAGTGGAGGAGCCCGGCCCGTGAGCGCCTGCTCACGGAAACCCAGCAATGGCATCTCACCGACAACGGAACGAACTACCTCCTCGACCTGACCTGGACACTTGAGGCGGGCACCGACCTCACGTTTGGCAGGTTCGCGTATGGGGGTCTCTTTCTGCGGATGCCCTTTCGGGGAAAAGGGACCGCCGTGAACAGCGGGGGGGACTCCGGCCCCGCGGCCGAGGGAAAGCGGGCGCGATGGGTTGCTGTCTCGATGCCGATCGAGGGGCGCGACGACGAGGCCACCCTCGCGATCCTCGACCACCCTGGCAACCCCGACCATCCCCAGCCGTGGCGCGTGGATGGGCAGCTGGGAATTGCCCCAAGCCGGTGCATTCTGGGGGACTGGAAGCTCGCGAAGGGGAAACGAACCACGTCGCGCTACCGGGTGTTGATCTCGGGAGGCAAGCCGGGGGTGGAGTCGATCGAGTCGGGGTGGCGGGAGTTTGCCCGCTGACCGATGCGGGACGGAACGCCGGGATGGGGGGTCAGAAGTTGATCCGGAGGCTGGTGTAGATCGTCCGGCGGGGGGCGGGGTCTGTGGCCATCCAGTTGAGGGGGTTCATCCGGTAGTCCTGGTCGGCGAGGTTGAGCAGGCCGACACGGATTTCGGCGCGCCGGTGGGGAAGCCGGTAGCCAAGGTGGAGGTTGTGATGCCAGAAGCTGTCGCCCGGGCGGTCGGGGGTGTAGCCGCGGTTGGATTGGCGGTACCAGTCGGAGTCCCATTCCGCAAAGAATCCCGAGGGATGGTTCCAGATCAGGAAGAGTTTTAGCTCCCCGAGCACCGCCTGCTCGTCCTGGTTGAGCGAGGCGAGGCCGGCCGCTCCTGCGGGGATTGACAGGAACCGGCCCTCAAGGCTGGCCTTGCTCAGGTGATAGCGGGCCCCGGTGGCCCACTCCTCCCCCAGGAGCTGGCTGACGTAGGCGGTGAGGGAGCGCTCCTCGTAGTCGAGGGACTGCCAGGTCTGGGTGGCGGAGTCGGGAATGGCGAGGAAGGTCGAGTTGGTGTAGGCGCCGGCGCTCCGCTGGCCGTCGGACTTGAGGAGCTCTGCGGAGATCCCGGCGTAGGTGCCGTGCGGAAACTTCTGGTCGAAACCGACGCCCCAGGTCTCGAAGTCGGCCCCGGCCAGGAGCCCTGCGGAGGACTCCGGGATGAGGCTCCGATACGAGGTCACAAACCCGGCGATCTGGGTTGGCTCCAGCCGGACGCTGTCGTCGAAGTAAAGACCCCCAAGGGATCGGCTGAAGGCGGCCCGGAGGTATCCATCCTTCCAGGGGCGGAGGGTGAGCCCGAGTTTCGGGGAGAGCCGCGAGGCGTGGTCCTGGGCGGTGCTGATGGGGGGGAGGTCGACGTTTCGGGGGAACGTCAGGTCGTCGTAGCTGAGCCCGGCGGTGAGGTGAAGCGACTCGACGGGGTGCCAGGTGTAGAAGGCGTACCCGTTGAGGCGCTCGAGGTCGGGTGAGGTGGAGTCGGAGCTGACCACGCCCTGGAGGCCGCGCGTCATCTCGGCCTCGGTCTCCGCCGACCCTTGTTGGTAGCGGCCGCCGGCGACGAGGGTGTGGTGCTCACTCTCCCAGATCTGCTGGAGCTCGATGGAGTGGAGCGTGTACTCGCTGTGGAGGGTGAGGCTGAAGAACGGGTCGTGCGCGGCGCTGGTGATCGTCCCGGCAGCCTGGTGAAGGAAGAGGGCGTTGGGGTCGGGGCCGGTCAGGGTGAGGCGGTCCTGGATGCGGGTCGCGTAGAGGAGGGTGTGGCTTCCGGGGGCCCACTCATGGTGGAACCCGAGGGAGACGTTGGGCTCCTGCGCCTCCTTGAAGCGAAGCAGGGTGTTGGCGGAGGCCGGGTCGTAGTAGCGACCGAGGTCCCCGCCGTCGTTGCGGGAGTAGCCTGCCTGGAGGTAGAGGCTGTCGGAGGGGGTGAGCTCCTGCTTCACCTGGGTGGAGGCGGAGAGGCTTCGCAGGTCGTTGTTCGGGCGCCGGTCATTGAGGAGGGAGTACTGACCGTCGACGGCGTAGCTGAGCCCCTGGACCTGCCCGAAGAGGGTGGCCGATTCGCTGAAATCCCCCGTGCTCCGGTACTCGGTGAACGAGCTTGCCCCGATGGAGCGCGGGTCGAAGTACTGGAGGTGATCCTGCTGGGAAAGAAGGAGGCTCAGGTTGCCCCCGCCGGGCGGGGCGAGGAGGTTCGCGACCAGCAGCTCGCTCTGCCGAGGGGTCTCGAGGCGGAGGTCGAATGGGTTGGGGATGCTCCCGGCCTGGAAGGACTGGGAGAGGAAGAGATGGCCGGAGAAGCTGGAGTAGTCCTCCTGCACCGAGCGGGAGGAGGTCCGGACGCTGGCATCCCGGAGCCCGACGGCCTCGTAGATGGTGGAGAGGTCCGCGCTGCGGATCGATCGGTCGCGGTCGAGCAGCAGGCGGGACCGGAAGAGGCTGCGGTTCTCGTTTTTCTCGATCGACTCCTCAAGGTCCCGCACCGCGGTGTTGAGGCGGTGGGTCTGCTGGTGGGCCAGGGCGGAGTAGAGCCACGCGGTGGGGTCGGCCGGATCGAGCTGCTTCGCGAGCCCGAACTCGCGGTCCGCGAGGGCATCCTCCCGGAGCTGGCTCCAGGCCTTGCCAAGGTAGCTGCGCAGGATCCCGCGCTGGGGCTCGAGGGCGGCGGCGACTTCCAGGAGCTGGCGTGCCTGGGAGGTCGCCCCTTCCCGTTCCAGGCAGAGGGCCTGGCCCACCCAGGCCATCGCGAAGGCGCCATCCATGCGGCGGGCCTCCTCGAATCGGAGCCGCGCCTCCGTGGTGTGGTGGTTGGCGAGGAGGGTGAATCCCTCCAGCGCCACGGCGTGGGCGTTGCGGGGGGAGAGCCGACGCCCCTCGAGGAGGGCCTCGCGGGACTTGCCGAGGTGCTCGAATCCAAACTCGAGCTCCGCGACCCGCACCCAGGCGAATCCGAAGCCCGGGGCGAGGCGGACCGCCTGTCGTGCGGCGGTGAGGGACTCCTCGAGACGGGAGGCGGATTGGAGCCGGTACGACCGGGCGAGCCATTCCGAGGCGGTGCCGGGGCTGGCCTCCGGGGGCGGGGTCTGGGTCTTGACGGCGGCGACGAGCTCCCGCAGGGCGTTTGCCCCGGGGGAGCCGACCGGAAGCCCTGCGAGGAGGGTGTTCGCCTCCTCGACCTGGCCGACAGCCAGTCGGAGGGAGGCCAGGTAGGCGTGGGCCCCCTCGGATCCTGCCGCCGCCCCCGGGGGGAGCGATCGGAGGGCCCCTGGGAGGTCCCCCGCCTCGTAGGCGTCGAAGGAGTCTTTCCAGGCGGCGCGTTCCGCGGGCGTGAGGTGGAGGTCCTCGAGGTTCAGGACCCCCGGATAGTACAGCACCCACTGGATGAGATTGACCGCCTGGAGCACCGGGGACTTGGCCACGCTCCCTCCCGGCTTCAACAGCGCCTGCTCCCCGCCCTCAACGCGGGTCACTTGTCCGTTCGCGCGGAGGTCGACCTCGCCATCCAGGAGGGCTAGTTTCGTGGTGCCGTCTGCGGCATCCACCTCGAGCAGGAACTCCGTTCCCCGGATGGCGCCGGTGGCGAGAGGGGTTTCGAATTCAACATCCGACGGCTTTTCCCGGTTCAGGAAGAAGAGCTTCCCGGCCCGGAGGCGGAATCGCTTCCGGCTGATGGACTGGGTGGGGGGCTGGATTTCGACCAGTGTGGACTGGTTGAGTCGGAGGATGCTGCGGTCGGAGAGGAGAAGCGTTGCCCGGCTGTCGATCCCGGTGCGGACGTGGTCGCCTGGCTTGAGCGGTTGCGACAGACGGGCGGCGACCCATTCGGTGGATCCCGCCGGGGCGACCTGCACGGTGCCGGCGAGCTCCAGGATCTGGCTTTGGAGATTGGTGCTGGAGAGGGCTGTCGCCGGGGCCGCGGTGGCGGCGGCTGGCGTCGGGCTCAACCCCGGGGTGGCGGCTCCCTCGGCTGCGGCAAGCGGGAGGCCGCTGGCCGCGATAAGCGCTGCGGCGCTGACGATCCGCAAGGTGGCGGAGGGCGTAATGGGGAATGCCATGAGTCCACTGCGAACAACCCCGGGGGGCATCAACCACCCTGGCGTGTCGGCGGAAGGGCAAGGGGAACCCCAGCCGAGGCCCGCGCCGACCTGTCGCCAAGCCTGTCCGGTTGCCGCTGAGGGAAATAAACCCTGTTTTTGGCCTTCTGTCGAGCAGACTGTCGAGTGGGCGACGGGGTGGGAACCGGATCCCCACGGGGGGAGGAGTCACCCTTGTCTCAGCTCGGGCCACTTCTGAAGACGTCGGAGCAGGGCCTGATGGGTCAGGCCGAGGCGGCCGGCGGCGCGCCGGATGCCGCCGCCCTCCTCCTGGAGGGCCTTGCGGATCATCTCGTACTCCTGCGCTTCGAGGGGGCTGAGGCCTGTGCGCGGGGGGGCTGCCGGGGAGGGTGCCGGGAGGGGCTCGGCTCCCCGGGAAGCCGCGGCCTGGCGACTGTTCAGCCAGCCGAGGTCGAGGTTTAACAGGGGGGCCTCCTCGGGAGTTTTCAGGAGCGATCGCTCCATGAGATTCCTGAGCTCCCGGACGTTCCCCGGGAAATGGTACGTGGCGAGCTGGCGGAGATCCTGATCCCGGAGCAGGGGAACCCTCCGCTCATACTTCTCGGCGAGCGTGGTGAGCAGATGGGTGGCGAGGGGTTCGAGATCCTCGATCCGTTTGCGGAGTGGGGGGAGCTCCACCGAAAAGACGTCCAGGCGGAAGTGCAGGTCCTCGCGGAATCGGCCCTCCCGCACCTCCGTGGCGAGGTCGCGGTTGGTTGCGGCGATGACCCGTCCCGAGAACTCGCGGGTCTGGGTGTTTCCCAGCAGCCGGTATTCCCGCGACTCAAGAAACCGGAGCAGCTTGACCTGGAGGGGAAGCGGGATTTCCGCCACCTCATCAAGGAAGAGCGTGCCACCGTCGGCGGCCTCAACCAGGCCGGCCCGTCGCCGATCCGAGCCGGTGAAGGCCCCTTTCTCACTCCCGAACAGCTCGGCCTCGAACATCTCTGCCGGGACGGAGCCGCAGTTGACGGCCACGTACTCGGGCATCCGTGCCCGGCCCTCGTAGGTCCACTGGTGGAGGAGGCGGGCGGCGAGATCCTTTCCCGTGCCGGTCTCCCCGAGTAGCAGCACGGTGGTGGTTGGATGTCGCGCCGCCTGCTGGAGCGACTGAACCACGGAGCCGATCGCCGCGGAGGAGCCGATCATCTCGTGCCCCTGGGCCAGCTGTGGCCCGCGGGCGAGGCGGCGCTTCACCCGCTCAAGGCAGGCCGTGAAGGCATCCGCGTCGAGCGGCTTGGTCATGTAGTCAAAGAGCCCGTTGCGGGTGAGCTCAATGGCCTGTGAGAGCTCGGGGGCCCCGGTGATCATCAGGATCGGGGCGGTGGGGCATCGGAGGGCGACGTGGGGAAAGAACTCGTAGCCCGTGCCGTCCGGGAGCCGGTTGTCGAGGATGACGACGTCGTAGGTGCGGCGGTCGAGCTCCTGCCGGGCGGCGGCCAGGCTTGTCGTGTGGTGGGGGGTGCCGCCCCCGTCCCGAACCAGACGGGCAAGCAGCGCTGCGTAGTCCAGGTCGTCATCGACCAGCAGGCAGGTGAACCCCGGGCGGGAGGGGGAGGGTCCGGTGGCGATGCGGGGATTCGGCTCTCCGGGGGCCTCTTTCATGGCTTCCGGATCCGGAAGAACCGGGCATCCTCCACGCTCAGCGAGTTGGTCAGCCAGATCACGCCGACCGGGTCGGTGAGGGCGGTGCCGGCGGCCGACCAGGAATTGCCCAACGGCATCGGCGCCCACTCGACGTTGTACAGGAATCCCGGGGCGGCGGGGAACGCGACGATCATGTCGCTGCCGGCCTGGTCGATGCTCAGAAGCGGGCTGCTCAGCACGGTGACGAGCGCAGGGTCGCTTTGCGCCGATCCAAGGTCGTTGCTCACACGGACGGTGTAGGTGCCGGCGTCGGCCGGGGTGGCGGAGTTCAGGGTCAGGGTCACGTTGGTCTCATTCGCCAGGTCGACCCCGTTGAGGCTCCATTGGTAGCTGAGGGGCCCGGTGCCTGAGGCCCGCACCCAGAGGGAGGCTGCGGCTTTCTGGGCCAGCACCCGGGTCGGGGGGGACTGAAGGATGGTCGGAGATCGGAAGAGCGTC
>DMJJ01000157.1 GCA_003452185.1 Verrucomicrobiales bacterium
CCTGCGGCTCCCGTGGAAAAGGAAACCCTCTGGAACAGCGCCCATCCGGTGGACTGGACCAAGCCGAACCGCTCGGCCTCGAATTAATAAAATAAGAGCGCCAAGAGGCAACCCCGACTAAAGCAAAACCGAAAACTGCCGATCACATCAGTATCGGGAAGTCAAATTCGCCAGAGTCGTAAACGAAGTAAGCCGTATGAAAAAGTTGTTCCTCCTCCTCCCCCTCCTCACCCTCGGGGCCATCGGTGTCCAGGCCCAGGGGTACGTTCTCGAAAGCAACGTGGACGTGAACATCCCCTCCCCCTGGACGGACGTTCCCATCTACGACGCCTTGAGCGGCCTCCCGCTGGGTAGCAGCTACTACGCCCAGCTCTACGCCGGGGTGGCGGGGATCAACAACGACTCGCTGCTCACGGCCGTGGATGCCGTGGACCAGTATCATGCCTTCCTCGACGCCGCTCCCGGCGACTTCCTGGTGGGCGAGGTGATGATCAACGGGGTTGCGGTCGGCGCGACTGCCACCCTCCAGGTGCGCGTCTGGCCGGTGACCTTCGCCTCGTGGGCCGCGGCCTACTCCGCGGCGCTCAATGACCCGAGCATCCACGTCGGCAAGTCGGCCCTCTTCCAGCAGGTGCTGGGGGCCGCCGGGAGCAACACGGCCATCGCCGCCAACCCGGGGTTCGTGACCTTCACCATCAGCTCCGTCCCCGAGCCCAGCGCGATCGGCCTCGGGTTGCTCGGCTTCGGCATGCTTCTCGCCCGTCGTCGCCGTTAATCGGTGAACTGTTGAGCTGCAAGGACTTTTGTTCCTCCAGGCGCGCTCCGGTGGATTTTCCCCGGAGCGCGCTTTTTTTTTGCCTTCCCACCCCCTGTTTCCTGCCGCCAATAGGCTTGACCCGTGGTTCCCGGGCCCCCTAACGTGCCCCTTGTGCTAGGCACAATTCATGTTCGCACAAGTTAAAAGCCTGTTTTCCAACGACATTGGCATCGACCTCGGCACGGCGAACTCTCTTGTTTACGTACGCGATCAAGGAATCGTCCTCAGGGAGCCCTCCGTCGTCGCCATTCAAGCTGGCACCACCAACGTTCTGGCCGTTGGGGAGGAAGCCAAACGGATGTTGGGACGCACCCCCGGAAACATCGTGGCAATCCGCCCGATGAAGGACGGGGTCATCGCCGATTTCGAGATCACCGAGGCGATGCTCCGCCACTTCATTCAGCGGGTACATCATCGAAAGCTGATTGCCCCGCGGGTGGTGGTGGCCGTCCCCTCCGGGATCACCGAGGTGGAAAAACGGGCAGTGAAAGACTCGGCGACGCATGCCGGAGCGCGCGAGGTTTACCTGATAGAGCAGCCGATGGCGTCGGCCATCGGCGTTGGCCTGCCGGTTCATGAACCGGCGGGCAACATGATCGTGGATATCGGCGGGGGCACCTGTGAAATTGCCATCATCTCCCTCGCCGGCATCGTGTTCAGCCGCAGCCTGCGGGTGGGCGGGGATGAGTTTGACGAGACGATCGTGGCGCACATGAAGCGGGCCTACAATTTGATGATTGGCGAACGCACAGCGGAGGAGATCAAGATCCGGATTGGATCCGCCTTCCCGCTGGAGCAAGAGTTGACGCTGGATGTCAAGGGTCGTGATCTAACTTCCGGGCTGCCGAAGACGTTGACAATACGCTCGGAGGAGATCCGCGAGGCCTTGCAAGAGCCGCTTTCAAGCATTCTGGAGTCCATCCGCATCACGTTGGAGCGTTGTCCCCCGGAACTTTCCGCCGACCTGGTGGATCGTGGCATTGTGGTTGCCGGGGGAGGCGCGTTGCTGCGTGGGATCGACCGGCTCATCTCCGAGGAGACCGGTCTGCCTGTGCACATTGCGGATGATCCCCTGAGCGCCGTCGCTGAGGGGACCGGCCGGGTGCTCCAGGAGCTCCAGTTCCTTAAGCGCGTCACCTCCTCCTCCAGCAAGCTGTAGCGTTCGCCCGCGCCTTGGCCCCTCCGGGGGACGGGCGCCGGTGAACCATGCTGAAACGGCCGCAATACATTGCCATCGTCCTGGTGGTTCTGCTTGCCCTGGCGCTCCTGGGGCAGTCGGAACGCGTCACCTCGCGAATCCGCCTGGCGGTGGGCGGGCTCTTCCTCCCCCTGTTCGGCGTCGCCAACTCGGCCCAGGCCCTGGTCGATCGCGGCACCGCCTCCATCCTCCCCCGCGCGGAGCTCCTCCGGCAGATGGACGAGCTCCAGCTCGAGAACCGACGCCTCCGCCTCCAGGGGATCCAATGGGAGGAGGCCGCCCGCGAAAACGCCCGCCTCCGGGAGGCCCTCCTGCTTCCCCGTCAGGTGCCGTGGCGCCTGCGGATGGCCCGGGTCGTGGGACGCGACCCCGCCAACTGGTGGAAAAATGTCCGCATCAACCTCGGCTCCCGCGACGGCATCACCAACAACATGCCGGTGATCGCCGCCGAGGGGCTCGTGGGGCGGGTCTCCGAGACGGGCTACACCCATTCCTCGGTCGTGCTTTTGGGGGACCCCGCCTGCCGGGTCTCCGTCCTGGTGGAGGAGACCCGTGACCATGGCGTCATCGCCCCCTCGGACGCCGGCGCGGTCGACAACACGATCGTCGACCTGAAGTTCCTCTCCCGAAACAGCATCCTCAAGCCCGGCCAGCGGGTGGTGACGAGCGGCCTCGGGAACCTCTTCCCCAAGGGGATTGTCGTCGGGCAGATTGCCGATGCCCGAAGCGTCCAGTTCGGACTCTACACCGAGGCCCGGGTCAGCCTGGCTGCGCGGCTCAACACGCTGGAGGAAGTCTGGGTGATCGCGCAATGAACAGCCTGAACACCATTCTGGTCCTCGCCACGGCCTACCTGGGGGTTTTCCTTGAGTCGACCTTCACCGGTGTGCGGAACCTTCTCGGGGCGCAGCCGGACATCCTCCCGGGTCTCGTCGCCTACGCCAGCCTCACCTCGGGGCTCGGCCTCGGGACCCTGACGGCGGTGGCCGGCGGCCTCTGGCTTGACTGCCTCTCGGCCAACCCCCCGGGGATCAGCATCCTTCCCCTCTTCGCCGTCGGCCTCGTGATCGAACGCTACCGGGGATTGATCCTCCGGGACCAGGCCTACGCCCAGTTCCTCACCGGCCTCGGCGCCAGCGCCGCGGTCCCGGCCTTCACCCTGCTCCTGCTCCTGAACGCCTCCCGGAACGTCCTCATCGGATGGGACTCCCTCTGGCAATGGCTGGTGATGACGCTGATTGGCGGGGCGTTGACGCCCTGCTGGTTCCTGTTTTTTGGGTGGCTGCTCCGCACCCTGAGCTACGAAGCGATGCCGGATCCGACGGCCCGCTCCAACCGGGAGATCAAGCGGGGTCGATGACCCGATGTCGCGCCGATGATTGTTTTTGACGAGTTGAAGAAGGATGACCCGCAGCTTCGCACGCTGACGGCGGGGGTTCTTCTCGGCATGGCGACGCTCCTCGCCGGGCTCTGGTATGTCCAGGTCATCACCTCCCAGCGGTTTGTCGACAACCAGAAGGCACAGGCCTACCGCACCGTCCGGATCCCTGCGGCGCGGGGCAAGATCCTCGACCGCTACAACCGCCCCATGGCGGACAACTATCCCAACTACCGGGTGAGCCTCTACCTCGAGGAGCTCCCCAGGCTCTTCAAGGCGGAGTGGCGCCGGATGAAGCCCGACCACCCCATGAAGCGGGAGGAGCGGATGGCCTACGAGGCGACGGTCCGGTTCCGCGTTGTGAGCAACCTCGCGGCCCAGGCCTCGATCGTCCTCGACCAGCCCGTCCCGGTCACCTACGCCCAGTTCGCCGAGCACTATAACGCGCAGCTCGCCCTGCCGCTCCCCCTGGCCAACCAGCTGAACCCGGTGCAGATCGCCCGGTTCGAGGAGCAGCCGGTCATCCCCCCGGGGCTCGACCTTGATGTCCAGCCGATGCGCTATTACCTCTACGGCACCACCGCCGCCCATCTCCTCGGCTATCTCCAGCGCGACACCAAGTCGTGGGAGGGGGAGGAGGCTGAGTATGATTTCCGGCTCCCCGACTACCGGGGGGTGGTCGGGATCGAGGCGACCTTCGACTCCACCCTGCGGGGGCGCGCCGGGGTCAAGTCGGTGCTTGTGAACAATCTCGGCTACCGCCAGTCCGAGAGCACCTGGGTCGAGGCCGAGCCCGGCACGAACGTCGTCCTCACCATCGACCTCGATGTGCAGCGGGCCGCCGAGCGCGGGCTCCAGGCCGCCCTCAACTCCACCCGCGGGGCCGTCGTGGTGATGGATTGCCGGGATGGCGACATCCTCGCCCTGGCTTCCGCCCCGTCGTTCGACCCAAACCGGTTCGTCCCCCGGATCAGCCGGGAGGACTGGGAGATTCTGTCCGACCCGAAGCTCCGGCCGCAGATGAACCGGGCGATCCAGGAAAACTACGCCCCGGGGTCGATCTTCAAGATCGTCACCGCCCTGGCCTGCCTCGAGTCGGGGCTCGATCCCCAGGCCGTGATGTACAACCCGGGCTACATCCAGGTCGGCCGGCGGCGTCCGATCCATGATCTCGCGCCCCCGGGGGACTACGACTTCAAGAAGGCCTTCATCCACTCGAGCAACACCTACTTCATCTCCAACGGGCTGGCCGCAGGGATCGACCGGATCCTCGACATCGCCCACCGCCTCCACCTGGGCGAGAAGACCGGCCTGCCGATGCCCCGACAGGAGGTGGCCGGCCACATTCCCCGCCCCGGCGAGGACCCCATCGCGTGGCATGACGGGGACACCGCCAATCTCTGCATCGGGCAGGGAAATGTCGATGTCACCCCGCTCCAGATGGTGATCATGACCGCCGCCATCGCCAATGGGGGCAAGGTCCTGAAGCCCCGGCTGGTCGACCGCCTCGTGCCCCAGGATCCCCTGCTCGAGGGGCAGGCATGGACCTACCCGCGCGGGCTCTACGACGAGCTCGGGGTCTCGCGTCGCACCCTGGAGATCATCCGCGACGCCATGCGCGCGGACGTCGAGGAGGATGGCACGGGCAAGGCGGCCCGCATCCCGGGGTTCCGGGTGTGCGGCAAGACCGGCACGGCGCAGGTGACCGACTCCCGCTCAAGGGTTGTGGACCACACGACCTGGTTCGCCTCGTTCGCTCCGTACGAAAACCCCCGCTATGCGGTCATCGTCATGGTGGAGAGCGGCGCCTCGGGCGGCGGCACCTGCGCGCCGATCGCCAAGGAGATCTATCTCGCCCTCCGCAAGCGCGACACGGCGGCGACAGCCTCACTCCCGTCGACGGCCCCGGTCGGAAAGGGGGGCGGATGATCGGTTCTGTCGACCATGAGACGCGGCCCCGGATCGACTGGCTGCAGCTGTTTGCCGTCCTGGCCCTGATCTCCATCGGGACGGCCTTCATCCACAGCGCGACCTCGTCGAACGAATTCTTCAGCAGCCGGCCCTGGTATCGGCAGCCGTTCTTCTGGCACCTGGTGTACGGGGCTGTCGGGGCCGGGGCTGCGACCCTCCTCTGCGGAATCGACTACCGGGCGCTGGCCCGGTGGTCGATCGTCGCCTACTGGGGGAGTATCCTGCTCCTGCTCGCGGTGTTCGTCGCGGGCAAGGAGGTCTATGGCGCGCGCCGCTGGATTGACTTTGGGCCGATCCAGGTCCAGCCGTCGGAGTTTGCGAAGACCTCGTTTATTTTCATGATGGCGAACTATCTCAGCCGCCCGGTTGAGGAGCTTCGCCAGCCGAAGGTGTTTTGGCAGGCCATCGGGCTGATGCTCCTGCCGTTCCTTCTTGTCCTCAAGGAGCCCGACCTGGGCTCCGCGCTGCTGTTTCTCCCCGTCGGCCTGGGAATGCTCTGGGCCGCCGGAACCCCCGCCCGCTGGCTTGGGAAGCTGGTCGGGGCGGGCGTCCTTCTGATCATCCTGCTGCTGGTGGACATCCTGTTTGCCCCACCGCGGTGGCAGTTCAAGCTGGAGGACTATCAGAAGCGGCGTCTGATGGTGTACTTCGGGATCGATTTTGCCGCCAATGCCCCGCCTGCCGAGCGCGCGCGCCTGCGCCGGGAGCAGCGGGCTCATTCGTACAACGTGGAACAGGCGCTTATTTCGGTTGGATCCGGCGGTTGGTTCGGGAAGGGCTGGGGCCAGGGTCAGCAAATCACCCTCGGTTACCTCCCCCGGGCGGTCGCCCACAACGATTTCATCTTCTCCGTGATTGCCGAGGAGAAGGGATTTCTGGGGAGCATCATCGTGATCTCCCTCTACTCGGTTGTGCTATTCACGGGGATCCGTACGGCAGCCCAGTCGCGCGATCGACTGGGCCGCCTTCTGGCTGTCGGGGTTGTGACCCTGATCTTCAGCCAGGTTTTCATCAATATCGGCATGAACATCAGGCTCATGCCCGTGACGGGGGTGCCACTGCCGCTGCTTAGTTCAGGCGGATCCTCAGTGCTCTGCTCGTTGATCGCCGCGGGCGTGTTGCAAAACATCCATCTCTACAGAAGAACCTACTGACCATGAGTGAAAAAAACTTCTCACGGCGCCGCCGCGGAAGCCTCCACTTCCGGCCCGGCTCCAAGAAACAGCAATCCAACAAGGGTGGCGGCGGGGATCCCCGTCCCGCCCTGGAGGCGAAGATCGCCGCCACCACGACCTCGGGCGGGGACACGGAACGGATCTACAACGCCGACCGCTACGCCAAGGAGATCGAGCGATCGGAGAACATCGCCGCCGGCCTCCCGCCGGAGGGATTGCCCTCGCCCGCGGGCGCG
Source organism: Verrucomicrobiales bacterium (assembly GCA_003452185.1). GTDB lineage: Bacteria > Verrucomicrobiota > Verrucomicrobiia > Limisphaerales > UBA11320 > UBA11320. Next base: position 6,776 of record DMJJ01000157.1, read on the forward strand.
GAGCCGGAGGCCGCCGAACGCCCGCACCGGGAGCGGCGCGGGGGCGACACCCCCCCGGACACCGCCCCCGAGCCCGAGGCCCCGTACGTGCCGGTGAAGATCGCCAGCCCGAAGCCCGATGGCCTGGTCTCCGCCATCAAGGCCGCCGCCACCAAGGTCTTCTCCGTGGTGACCCGGCTCATCAAGCCCAGGGCCCGCTCCCACAAGGAAATCATCATCAACGCCGAGTCGCTCGAGACCCGCGTCGCGGTGCTCATCGAGGGAAAGCTCGACGAGTTCACCATCGAGCGCACAACGACCGAACGCCTCGTCGGCAGCATCTACAAGGGCAAGGTCCGTAACCTTGAGGACGGCCTCAAGGCCGCCTTCGTCGACATCGGGTTCGAGAAGAACGCCTTCCTGCATTACTGGGACATCGTCCCGAGCTCCTTCGACAGCAACGTCGAGGTGGTCGAACGCGACACCCGCAAACGGGACAAGCCCCGCATCACGCACAAGGACATCCCCCGGCTCTACCCCCCGGGCAGCGACATCATCGTCCAGGTGACCAAGGGGCCGATCGGCACCAAGGGCCCCCGGATCACCGGCAACCTCGTGCTCCCGGGCCGCTACCTGGTCCTCCTCCCCAACTCGGACCAGTCGGGCATCTCCCGCAAGATCGAGAACAACGAGGAGCGCCAGCGCCTCAAGCGCATCCTGCGCAGCCTCTCCATCCCCGACGGCATGGGGGTCATCATCCGCACCGCGGGCGAAGGGCAGCAGGCCCGGTATTTCGTTCGGGACCTAGCCCTGCTCCTCGAGGAATGGAACCAGATCCAGGAGCGGATCAAGCGCCAGCCCCCGGCGACCTGCGTCTTCCAGGAGCCCGACCTCATCGAGCGGACGGTGCGCGACTTCCTCACCGAGGATGTCGAGCGCATCGTCATCGACAGCCAGCAGCAGTTCGCCCTCGTCAACGAGATGATCACCAAGATCAGCCGTCGCTCGATCGACAAGGTGAAGCATTACACGGAGCCGCAGCCGATCTTCGACCGCTT
>DMJJ01000154.1:0-194 GCA_003452185.1 Verrucomicrobiales bacterium
GGACCGCCAGCCGATGCCCAACCGGGTCCAGTGGGGCCTGGCCCAGGATGACTTTGGCCGGCTCTTCTTCACCTCCAACAGCGATCTCCTCCGGGGCGACACCTACCCCTCGTTCTACGCCGGCGGGCGGGCTCCGACCGCACGGGTTCCGTTCCTCAACGTCGCCGTCGCCAAGGACCAGGCCGTCTGGCCCA
>DMJJ01000154.1:432-8135 GCA_003452185.1 Verrucomicrobiales bacterium
CAAGGACCAGGCCGTCTGGCCCAGTCGGGTCAACCCCGGGGTCAACCGGGGGTACCAGCCCCAGCAGCTCCGGTCCGATGGGACCCTCGCCACCTTCACCGCGGCCTGCGGCACCTGGATTTACCGGGGGGACCAGTTTCCATCGGAGTTTGAGAATTCCGCCTTCGTCTGCGAGCCGTCGGCCAACCTCATCCGCAACCAGCGGATTCTCGACCAGGGGGGCCTCCTCACGAGCACCAACGGCTTCGTTGAACGGGAGTTCCTCACCTCGACCGACGAGCGGTTCCGGCCGGTAAACCTGTTCGAGGGGCCGGACGGGGCGCTTTACATCGTCAATTTCGAGCGCGGGATCATCCAGCACAAGATCTACATGACCACCTACCTCCGGAAGCAGGTCGAGGCCCGGGGCCTCGACAAGCCGCTCGACCGGGGGCGGATCTATCGCGTGGTCGCCAAGGGCCGCCCGACGGGCCGTCGCTCGACACTCGGCAAGGCCTCCCCGGCCGAGCTGGTCCAGGGGCTCGCGAGCCCCTCCGGTTGGTGGCGCGACACGGCACAACGGCTTCTCGTGACCCGGGCCGATGCAGGGGTCGCCCCCGCCCTCACCGAGGCGGTGACATCGGCCCCCGACCCCCGCACCCGGCTCCAGGCCCTCTGGACCCTGGAGGGGCTGGGTCGGGTGACGACGCAACTGGTCGACCGGGCGCTCCACGATCCCCATCCCAAGGTGCGGTTGGCCGGCCTCCGGGTGGCGGAGCCGTTGCTGCTCGCCTCCGCCGGGCCCTCCGGGGCGCCGCTTCGTCGCCAGGTACTGCGATCGTTGTCAAATGGGTCGACTGAAGTGCGGGTGCAGGCCGCCCTCTCCCTGGGACTCATAGCCTGGGACCCCGAGGTGCGGGGGGCCCTGCAGCAGGTGCATGACTCGACCGGCTCGGAAAACCTGAAAGCCGCGGCGGCCCTGGGCCTTGGCCTGCTCGATCCTCCAAAGCCCTCGGCCACCCCCGCGGGCCCCGCCCTTTCGAGCGCGGAACAGAAACGGTTTGATGCCGGCAAGGAGGTCTTCAGCCTCGCGTGCGCCGCCTGTCACCAGCCCCATGGGCTCGGGCAGGAGGGGCTGGCCCCCCCGCTCGTCGGCTCCGACTGGGTGGCGGGGCCCCCGGCGCGGATCGTTCGGATCGTGCTGCACGGGTTGCGCGGACCGATCACGGTCAAGGGGCAGGTCTATCAGCTCGAGATGCCCACCCTTGGCGTGCTGACCGACGAACAGATCGCCCTGGCGATCTCCTACGTACGACGCGAGTGGGGGCATCAGTATCCCCCTGTGGAGCCGGCCCTGGTGAAACAGATCCGCGAGGCCACTTCGACCCGGGAGGAGGCCTGGACCGTCCCCGAACTCTTGAGATACCAGTAACAGCGGGCCTACCACCCGCAGGCACTCGCGACGCAGAGAATGGAGGTGGGCATGGGGCTGGGGTGTTCTGCTGGACGTGAGAAAAGCGGACTCGAACGTCTCTGCGTCACCGCGTTTCAAAAACGAAGTCGGACGGGTTTCGATGCCAGGGGGACATTCGACCAGCCGGCGTAAACACTCCGGAGGGGGGACTCTCGGAACGGAAGCGACTCTCCTCCTCACGCGCCCCTGGTTCCACGGCTTCCCCCTCACCCACTTTCGATCACGCCGCCGCCGGGCGTTCCGAGGAGAATCTGCTTGCCTGATCCGTATCTTGGCCGATTATCAACAGAGTTGCGGAGAGATGGCTGAGTGGTCGAAAGCGACGGTTTGCTAAACCGTTATACGAGTTAAATCGTATCGGGGGTTCGAATCCCCCTCTCTCCGCCACTTTTCCCTGCGGGGAAAGGTGGAGAGGTCCTCCCTTCAGCATTGGGACTCCCCCGCCCTCCCTCCTCCCTCCTCAATCGTTCCCCACCGGCCCACGACGCCATTTTTCCGATCTCCCGGCTTGGTTTTGCCCGGCCCGAGGGATATGACCATACGGGCAGCCCCCGATCGCATGACACAGAACGCTCGCTCTCATCCTCCCGCGACGGCTCTCGCCCGCCGGACGGCCGCCGCGATGATCGGGGGCTGGATGTTTCTTGTCGTGGGCAGCAGGTCGGAGGCAGGGGAGTCGCCCGCCGCGACGCGGTTCCGGACGGAGATACAGCCCCTCCTCAAGGAGTACTGCTTCGATTGCCACGGGGATGGGGAACAGAAGGGGGAGGTCCGCTTCGATCCCCCAAATGCCGGGGAGACCCTGAGCCGGGATCCCGACCTCTGGTTCCGGGCCCTCAAGAACCTGCGCGCGGGACTGATGCCACCCCCGCGGAAGCCCCAACCATCCCCCGAGCAGCGACGGACCCTGGAGCGCTGGATCAAGTCGGACGTCTTCGCCGAGAACCCACGCGACCCCGACCCCGGACGGGTCACCCTCCACCGCCTCAACCGGGCGGAGTACCGGAATACGATTCGCGATCTCACGGGAGTCGACTACAACACGGACCTGGAGTTCCCTCCGGACGACTCCGGCCGCGGCTTCGACAACCTGAGCGACTCGCTCACCCTCCCGCCCATGCTCCTGGAGAAGTACCTCGCGGCCGCCCAGTCGATCGTGGCCCGTGCGGTCCCCACCGCCTCCAGGATCCCGGCCGAGGGGGTGGTGAAGGGGCGCGACTTCACCGGGGAGGTCGGCCCCTCAAGCCGGACCAACCGCGTCGCCTCCACCCCAGGCGGGCTCAATCTGGCCTACGCCGAGCGGGCATCGGTCACCAACCGGTTCCGGGCGGCGCATGCCGGCAAGTATCATCTCCTCCTCGATTTCACGGCGAACGAACGGTTTGTGGAGGGCCAGTTTGACTACAACAAGTGCCGCCTGGTCTTCCGGGTCGATGGGCGGGAACTCCACGCGCATGAGTACACGCGCGAGGGGGGGAAGGGGTTCCACTACGAGTTCGACCAGGACTGGACCGAAGGGGAGCATCCCCTTGAGGTCGAGATCCTCCCCCTCACCCCGAAGGAAAAACAGGTCCGTTCACTAACCCTCCGCCTCGATTCGGTGACGATCCGGGGGCCGCTGACCCCTGAGTTCTACGTTGCCCCAAAGGACTACGCCCGGTTCTTCCCGCGCGAGGTCCCGTCCTCCGCCTCGGCACGCAGGACCTACGCCCGCGAGATCCTCGGCGGCTTCGCCCGAAAGGCCTATCGGCGCCCCGTGGACGAGAGGACCATCGACCGGCTGGTGACGCTTGCCGAGTCGGCCACGACCCAGGGGAAGAAGAGCTTTGAGCAGGGGATCGGCCAGGCGATGACTGCGATTCTGGCCTCCCCCCGGTTCCTCTTCCGCGAGGAGTCGGCGGTGCCGGCCCCCGACGGCGGCCACCCCTGGGTCGATGAGCATGCGCTCGCCTCCCGGCTCTCCTATTTCTTCTGGTCCTCGATGCCCGATCCCGAGCTGATGCGGCTGGCGGACCGGGGCGAGCTCCGCGGCAGTCTGAAGTCGCAGACCAGACGCCTCATGGAGGACAAAAAGTCGGAGGCGCTCGTGCGGAACTTTGTCGGCCAGTGGCTCCAGGCGCGGGATATCGAGACCATCCCGGTGGATGCCCGGCAGGTCTTGTTCCGCGAGGCTCCGGTCGACCCCGAGTATGACCGCAAGCGGGCCCGCTTCCGTGAGCTGAGGGATCGCAAGGAGTCGACCCTGGGCGAAGCTGAGAAACAGGAGTTGGACACCCTCCGGACCACCCTCTTCGGCCGGTTCAACCGACCTCCGAAGGCCGAGCTCACCGGGGACCTCCGGCGGGCGATGCGACAGGAAACGGAGAAGAGCTTCGACTATGTCCTGCGACAGGACCGTCCCCTGCTGGAGCTGCTGAACGCCGACTACACCTTTCTGAACGAGCGGCTGGCGACCCACTATGGGCTGACGAACCTCAATGTGAAGGGGGATGATCTGCGTCGCGTCTCCCTCCCGGAGGGGAGTCCGCGGGGAGGAATCCTCACGCAGGGAACCCTCCTGGCAGTCACCTCGAACCCGACCCGCACCTCGCCGGTCAAGCGCGGCCTCTTCATCCTCGAGAACCTGCTGGGGGCCCCGCCTCCCCCTCCCCCGGCGAATGTCCCCCCGCTGGAGGACGCCACCAAGGGGATGCGTGACAAGACCCCCACCCTGCGCGAAACCCTCGCGCTGCACCGGGAGAAGCCGCTCTGCGCCTCCTGCCACAACCGGATGGACCCTCTGGGGCTGGCCCTCGAGAACTTCAATGCCATGGGAATGTGGCGCGACCAGGAGCGGGGGCAGCCGATCGATGCCACCGGCACCCTCCTGAGTGGCGAACGCTTTTCCACGATCCAGGAGCTGAAGCGGGCCCTGGCGACGGGGCACGCAACCGAGTTCTACCGGACCGTGACCGAGAAGCTCCTGACCTACGCCCTGGGACGCGGGCTCGACTACCGCGACGTCGGCACGGTGGACCGGATCGTGGACCGGCTCGAGGCTTCCCAGGGGCGCCCCTCGGAGCTGATCGCGGGAATCATCGATTCTCCCCAGTTTCAAAAAACCGAAGCCGGGGCCCCGGCCCGCGGGGCCTCACGCCAGGCAACCTCCACCCCCGGCCGTGCCTCGTCACCTCCCCCCACACCATGAATCCTCCCGCTCCCACCGACCCGAGGTCGCTCGCCGCCGCGCGACATCTTGCCTTCAGCAGACGAAGTTTTCTACGCGGGCTGGGTGCCTGCATCGCGCTTCCGGCCTTTGAATCGCTGGGAGTGGCGGGCGGCGGCGCCTCGACGCTTGCCACCACGGCCACGGGAGCCCCGCTGCGGGCGGCGTTCCTCTTTTTTCCAAACGGCGCGATTCCCTCCGCCTGGTGGCCCACGGGGGAGGGAAAGTCCTTTGAGGCGAGCCGCACCCTGAAGGCCCTGGAGCCCCACCGGGCCCACCTGCAGGTGCTGGGCGGGCTCGACCAGCAAAACGCCGAGCCGGGTCCCGACGGGGCGGGCGACCATGCGAGGGGGAATGGCGTATTCCTCACCGGGGTCCGGATCAAGAAAAGCGCCACGGACATCCGGGCGGGGATCTCCATCGACCAGGCCATCGCCCGGGCGGCAGGCCATCTCACCCGGCTTCCGTCGCTCGAGCTGAGCGCCGACGCCGTCCGGGGGTCCGGAGCCTGTGACTCCGGCTACGCCTGCGCCTACCAGCACAACCTCGCCTGGAGTTCCGCCACCACCCCCGTGGCCGCCGAGAGCAATCCCCGGCTGGTCTTCGAGAGACTCTTCGGGAGCGGTCCCCCGGACCAGCGGGCGGAGAACCTCCGACGCCGCCAGCGGGAACAGCGCTCCCTGCTCGACTTCGTGCTCGAGGATGCCCGGGGAATGAACCGCCGTCTGAACGCCCCCGACCGCGCCAAGCTCGACCAGTACCTCACCGGAATCCGGTCCATCGAGACCAGCATCACGCAGGCCGAGCGGTTCGGCCCAGCCTCGGCCCCGGGGGTTGAGACCCCCTCGGGAATCCCGCAGGACCGGGGAGCCTACGCACAGGTGATGTTCGACATGCTCCTCCTCGCGTTTCAAACCGACTCCACCCGCGTCGCCACCCTCCTCCTGGGGCACGACGGTGACAACCGGTCGCTCCCCGAGGCGGGCGTCTCCGAGGGACACCACGATCTCTCTCATCATTTCAACAACGAGGAGAAGATTTCCAAGCTCAAGGAGATCGACCTCTGGTACGCAACACAGTTCGCCCTCCTGCTCGAGAAGCTCAAATCGGCCAGGGACCTCGACGGCCGGAGCCTGCTCGACAACTCGATGATCCTGTACGGGAGCGGAAACTCCGATGGCAACCGGCACACCCACTCCAACCTCCCCCTGGTGTTGGCGGGAGGAGGGGGCGGAACCCTGACGACCGGCCGGTTCGTAAATCACCACTCGAAGCCGATGAACAACCTGCTACTCGCCATGGCTCATCGGATGGGAGTCCGCAGCCTGGCCTCATTCGGCGACTCGACCGGCATTCTGGAAGATATCTAAGCCGCTCCAGCCACCGGCACCCGCCCCCCCCGAAAACCGATCCCGCGATGAAACCCCGCACACTGTCCGGTCTCCTCCTCCTGGCCCTTCCGATGCTCCAGGCCGGGGGGATGGCCGGGGAGCAACCGACCCCGCCACCCGCTCCGTCAGCCGGGGCCGCCCCGTTCGTTCCACAGCCAATCCTTCAGGGGGGGATCGTGATCCCGCTCTATCCCCCCGGCTCACGATTCCTCAAGGGGGACCGCGTGCAGGAGCCGGAACGCTACTCGATGAGCAAGTCGGTTCCCGGGCGCATCAACAGCATCACCAACATCCACAACCCCTCGATCGAGGTCCACGCCGTGGAGGGAGGGCTCAACACCGGGGCCGTGGTGATCCTGGCAGCAGGGGGAGGGCACAACACCCTCAACGTCGGGACCGAGAGCGCGGACTTCGTTCCGTTTTTCTACAACTACGGGGTCAACACCGTGATCCTGCGCAACCGGCTTCGCCGGGACGGCTACAACGTGCAGGCCGACGCGGTTCACGACGCCGAACAGGCGATCCGGATCGTCCGGGCGCGGGCGGCTGAATGGAACCTCGACCCGCACAAGATCGGGATCATGGGGTTCTCCGCCGGTGCAGAGCTCTCCGCCCCCGCGGCGCTCCTGTTCGAGGAGTTCGACAAGGCCCACCAGGAGCCGGGCGATCCCCTCGCAGGGGTCTCCTCCCGCCCCGACTTCGTAGGGATCATTTACCCGGGCCCAAGTCCCTTTGCCCGCGGGGGAACTCCTCCGATCCCACGGAACACGCCCCCTGCCTTCATCGCGTGCGCCGGGGCCGGGGACCGCATCCATGCCTTCTGGGCGATGGAGTACTACATGGAGATGCTCCAGGCGGGTATCCCGAACGTGGAGATGCACCTCTACGGGAACGGGCGCCACCCGGGCGACCCCCTCCCGGACGGAAGCCGCATGACCGGGGGATTGAGCGACCGGGGGGGAATCCCGCTCGGGAAGTGGCAGGATCGCTTCATCGAGTGGTTCCGTGACCTGGGATTCCTGCAGAAGTCGGGCGTTGAAACGAAGGCGGCCCGTGACATCACGCTGTTTCTGTCGCAGCCGCCCCCCGGCCGGCTCGGAGCCCCCCGGCCAGGTGAGCGCGCCGGGACCAACGCCCCGGCCTCGCTTCCACGATAGCGGGTAGCCAAGCCCCAAGCCCAACGCCTCAACCCCGCGGAACCCTTCTCCTACGGACGCCAGCGACCGCCACGCGCGCGGGCCGGGCGACCGCCGCCTCCACCGCGACCCGAGCGATGGGAGGGGCCTGAGGAAGGCCCCCTGGAGTGCGATCGCCCTTGCTGCTGCTGATGCTGGCGATGCATGCCGCCGCCCCGGGGCGGAAGGGCATTGCGGGGATCGGACCCCGCAGGGGCCGGGGCCGAGTAGTCAAACCCCTCGGCCCGCTTCCGGACGATCCCCCGTCCGATGAACCGCTCCAGGGCCCGCAGTTCACCATGCTCCTCCGGGGTGACGAAGCTGATCGCATCCCCCACGGCGTGGGCACGGCCCGTGCGGCCGATCCGGTGAACATAGTCCTCGGGGTGCATCGGAAAGTCGTAGTTCACCACGTGGGAAATCCCGTCGACGTCGATCCCCCGCGCGGCGATGTCCGTGGCGACGAGCACCCGGACCGC
>DMJJ01000580.1 GCA_003452185.1 Verrucomicrobiales bacterium
GATCGGGATGTCCGGCACCGGGGACACCAGCGACATCACGATCCCGGCGATCATGATCAGCCAGGCGGATGGCGAGGTGCTCAAGGGGCAGCTGGCTGCCGGGCTCGTGGTGCGGCTGGGCGGGGGCCAGGCCGGCCCTCCCCCGGACCTTGCGGGACAGCCCGACGAGAGCTCCTCCCGTGGCCCGACCCTGTACAACAGCCGGCTGAAGCCCGACATGGCCGCCCCGGGTGCGGGGATCCTCTCGGTGCAGGTGGCGGCAGGCACCGGCGGGGTGCGTCACTCCGGAACCTCGATGGCCACCCCGCACGTGGCGGGAGCCGCCGCACTCCTCAAGCAACAGCATCCGGGCTGGACCGGGAGTGAGATCAAGTCGGCCCTCATGAACAGCTCCGTTCCGTGTGTGACGCTCGGGGGACGCCGGTATCCGGAGACCTGGACCGGTGCCGGAAGGCTCGACGCGCTCGCCGCCTCCCGCGCCACGGTCCTGGCCCGTGTGGCTTCACTTCCGGCCGAGGCCTCCCTCAGCTACGGGTCGTTCGAGGTCTCCACGGCCACCACCTCCTCGCAGACCCTGCAGCTCGTGAACAAGGGCCCGCAGCTCACCCTCGACGTGGCGGTCAGCAACTCGGTCGCCCAGCCCGGGGTGACCTTCACCCCGGCGTTCCCGCGGATCACGGTCCCGGCCAACGGGACCACCAACCTCTCGATCCGCCTCTCCATCGACCCAACCCAGCTTCGCGCCCGCTGGGAGGACCCGACCGCCTCGTCCGTGGGTGGCGTCCCGTTCCAGCCTTTGGGCGAGGCTTCGGGACAAATCCATTTCCTGGGAGGCCCTTCGGCCCTCCACGTCCCGTTTCTTGCGGTGGTGCGGGCTCTCTCCTCGGGCAAGGTGGGGGTCCCGACGCTCGGAATCCCGGCGGACGGGCGGACCACCGTTCGGGTCCCGGTGACCCTGGCGGCGGGGGGCGGCCCCGAGCCGCTGGTCTCGGTGTTCGAGTACGGGGCCTCGAGCCCCAACCAGGGGCTCACCTTCCCGAACAGCGCCATGGATATCCTGGCCGTCGGCGCCGCGAACGACCTCGGCTCCGCCGGAAGCGTGGACGCCGCACGGGTCTTCTTCGGGCTCGCCGTTGCGGGCAAGTGGATCACCCCCCAGAGGGCGTTTGGCAACCTCGACATCGAGATCGACCTGAACAACGACGGAATCCCCGACTACACGGTGGCCAGCAGCACCCAGGGGAACATCAGTCTCGATGCACTGGAGTACCCCCCGGTTGCCAACGACGCTTTCCAGACGGCGGTGTATGTCGGCAAGTCCGGGGACAGCCCCGCGACCCTCACCCCGGGAGAGCCGTGGAACGTGCTCCCTCCCTCGTTCCGCGACACCGCTCCGTTCCACAACTCGGTGGTGGTGCATGGGGTGCATGCAAAGGACATCGGGCTGACGGCCACGCGGACAAAGTTCCGCTACCGGGGGAGGACGTTCGGTCCGGCCAACAACGACCAGACCGCCTGGGTCACCTACGACATCGCCCGCCCGCAGCTCGATCCCACGCGGCGAGGACTCCTTGGGTCTCCGTTCTTCGACTCGACGAACGGGATGTGGATGGATGTGATCCGATCGAACGCCCCTGCGGGGGCCACCTCGATCCGCGCCCTCGTGCTCCATCAGCACAACAAGCCGGGGGCGCAGGTCGAGACTGTGACCTTCCGGTTCGACACCGCGGACTACGACGGCAACGGGTTGCCTGATGCGTGGGAGTCGACCTATTTTGGACGGCTTGGAAACGCCCCTGCCGACGACCCCGATCACGACGGGGCGACAAACGCCCAGGAGGCGGTGGCCGGGACCAACCCCCTGGATGCAGCCTCGGTCTTCCGGCTGCTCTCCGCCGCCCCGGCCTCACCCGGCCCGGGAAACATCATCCGGTGGCTGGGGACCGCCGGGGTGAAGTATTCCGTGGAACGGAGCGCGAGCCTCTCGGCCCCCTTCACGCCGGTGGCCAGCGGGGTCGTGGGCGTCGCCGGGACCAATAGCTTCACCGATGGCTCGGCCCCTGAGGGTGCCGTGTTCTATCGGCTTCGGATCCCGTGAGGCGGCGGGGCGGGCTCAGTTTCCCCGCCGTGGGGAGGGATCGAGGGCATCGCGGATCCGGACGCTCAGGTCCTGAAGGTGGACCGAGAGCTCCGAGTCCCCGGCCGGCAGCTTCCCGAAGGCTTCAGCCACCAGCGCCTGCAGCCCCTTGAGCTCGGCGCGGGCCAGCGACGGGAAATCAGAGTTGGCGGCGGGCTCCTTGATCGACGCAGCGAGGTGGCCGACGTAAAACCGCTGGAGATTCCGGCGGTAGACGGTGAGGGCCGGCTTCGCCTGGGTCAGCTCCTCGAAGAGCCCCGCCCGCAGGGTGGCCAGCAGCTCACGGGGCGCGTAGGCCTCCCCTCCCTGGAGCTCCACGACCGCCGCCATGCGGTTGAGGCGGTGCGCCGCCACGAGGCTGGTGAGGATCCGCCGCTGGGCTTCCAGGACCCTGTCCGCCACCCCTTCGGCCGTGAGCCGGAGGGTCAGGTTCGATCGGATGAACATTTCCGGTGTATGGAGCGCGTTCGTGACGAGGAACCCCACGGCGCTCCGCTGGTAGGCGGCGGGCTGCGGATGATACCGCTGGGGGGCGTCGCCGTAGTAGAGGTTGATGTCCTCGACCCCGCCGACCACGTTTGCCACATGCCCCATCTCCCGAGACCACTGGCTCAGGAGCTGCGTGTACATGTTGTCGAGCAGCGCGTAGTCCTTTCCGGGAACGCAGGTGGCCGGGATCACGAAATCAAAGATCCGCTCCAGGTTCTTGAGGCCGAGCTGGGTTGCGTCGACCGCGTTTGACCCGAGGTCCTCGGTCTGCTGGGTGGAATCGACCGCCGGGTTGGGATCGCCAAACCGCAGGATCGGATTGGAGACCTGCGGCTTCAGGAGCTTCTCCAGCTCCTCCGATTCGCTGGCCCCATCGGGAAACTCCCGGTAGCCCCAATTGACTGCGAAATAGTCGTACGGGCCGACCTTCGGCATGAGCCCGGCATGGTCCTCGGGCTGGGCCACGTAGTTGAACCGGGCGTAGTCCATGATCGAGGGGGCGGTGCCGTTCTTGCGGGTCCACTCGGGATCCCGGAGCTGCGCGATGGTGTAGCTCGAGGAGGCCTTCATGTTGTGGGGGAATCCGAGCGAATGGCCCACCTCGTGCGCCACGACGAACTGGATCAGCTCGCCGACGAGATCGTCGGGGAGGGGCAGCTTCTGCGCGCGGGGGTCGCTGGCCGCGGCCTGGGTGAAGTACCAGTCGCGGACAAGCTTCTGGACGTTGTGGTACATGCGGACGTCGGCCTCCAGGATCTCCCCGGTCCGGGGGTCGTGGACATGCGGCCCGAAGGCGTTCTCGATGCTGGAGGGAAGCCACCGGATGGAGGAGATCCGGGCGTCCTCGGGATCCCAGTCCGGATCCTGCCGGGGGTCGGGGGCGTACTTGCCGAAGATGGCGTTGGTGAACCCCGCCCCCTCGAACGCCGGCTGCCACATCTCGATCCCGGCCTTGACGTATTTCTTCCACTTCTCGGGGACTTCCCGCCCGACGTAGAAGACGATCGGCTTTACGGGCTCGGACACCGCCGCCTTGGGGTCCTTCTTCTCAAGCCGCCAGCGGGTGATGTAGCGGACGGTTTCGGCCTCGTGCCGGGCGTTGTCCGCAAAGTCGACGAAGCTCACCTCAAAGAACCCGACCCGGGAATCCTCGCGGCGCGGCTTCATGAGCTTCTCCGGGAGCTTCACCATGCTGTGGTGGATGACCGCGGAGATCCCGCTGGAATACGACTCCTTGCCCGAGTCTGCGTAGGTGGCGAGTACCCGAACCTCGATGTTCTCGGGAAAGGTCTTCACCTCCTGGAGAAAGCTCCTGCCTGAATCCATGGCCCCCGCCTTCAGGGCCCACTTGGCGCTGAACTCCGCCACCTCCTTGGTGAAGAGTTCGGTGGCCTCGATCACCGGGGCCTTGTCCTTGCCGTATGCCTTGACGTCGAAGGCGCGGATGATCGGTGCGAGGTTCGAGGCGTGTACCGCCTCGGCGATCGGGTCTTTGGTTTCTGCCCGAATCTCGTAGTGGACCTCGCGCAGGAGAACTTTGTCGCCCGAGAGCTCCCACCGGACGATGCGGGAGGAGACCGGCATGCCGGCGTACGAGCTTCCGGCGGCGGTCTCGCTGATCTGGGTGACCCAGAGCATCTCCAGGCCGAGGGCCTCGGTCGGGATTTCGTAAAACACCTTGTCGTCCAGGCGGTGAACACGGAAGAGGCCCGATTTGGTCTTGGCCTCCTCCGTGATCACCTCGTCGTACGGCTTGAACTTGGGCTTCTTCTCCTCCTTTTTCTTCTCCTTCTCCTTCTCCTCCTTCTTTTCCTCTTTTTTCGGCTCGGCGACGGGCTTCGTCGGCTCGGGGGTCTCGGGCGTGGCGGCCGGGGCCGGGGAGGGAGCCAGGCAGAGGGCTGCCATGAGGAGGGCCACGGGGGGGTGGAAGAACTGGGAAACAGTCATAGAGATCGGGTGTTCCGGTCGTCGGCCCGCACCGGGACGGTGTTTTCTTCGGAGGGGCCGCGGGCGGATCCTCCCACAGCCGTTTTGCGGGCACAAGTGCTCCCAACGCGGTTTACCGGGAGCCGGGGCGAGCCATCCCTTCCGGCGCGGGCGCGGCGTCGATCAATTTGCTGCTTGCTGCCTCTTTGGGGCTCCGTCTTAATCTCCAGCGACTTTCGCCAGGGCCCATGGAATGGGGACTTACGAACCCCGCCAGGGCAGGAATGCAGCAACGGTAGTTTGCTCTCCATCCGCCGTGGTCACCCTGGCCTTTTGATTTTTCCGGTCCGGCCGCGCGAGCGGCGATGTTCGCTCGGCCCTGCAGGCCGGACCTGCCGGTCAGCGTCGCCACAGAGACAGAGGCACCCGATGTCATACCAAGTCATTGCGCGGAAGTACCGCCCGCAGCGGTTCGCCGACGTCGTCGGGCAGGACCACATCGTCCAGACCCTCAGCAACGCAATCGCCCAGAACCGGATCGCCCACGCCTATATCTTCTGCGGCCCCCGGGGGACGGGGAAGACCACCCTGGCCCGCATCTTTGCCAAGGCGCTGAACTGCACCGGGGGTCCCAAGGCCGAGTTCGACGACACCGACGTCCGGTGCCTGGAGATCACCGAGGGGCGGGCGCTCGACGTCCTGGAGATCGATGGCGCGAGCAACAACGGCGTCGAGCAGGTGCGGGAGCTTCGGGACACGGTGAAGTTCGCCCCGGCCTCCTCCCGGTTCAAGATCTACATCATCGACGAGGTCCACATGCTGACCACGGCGGCGTTCAACGCGCTGCTGAAGACGCTGGAAGAGCCGCCGCCGCATGTGAAGTTCCTGCTCGCCACCACCGATCCGCAGAAGCTGCCCGTCACCGTGCTGTCGCGCTGCCTGCAGTTCAACCTGAAGCAGATGCCGCCGGGGCACATCGTGTCGCACTTGGAGCACATCCTCGGTGAAGAGCACATCGCCCACGAAGCGAATGCGCTGCGTCTGTTGGCTGCCGCTGCGCAGGGTTCGATGCGTGATGCGCTGTCGCTCACGGATCAGGCGATCGCCTACAGCGCCGGCGAGGTGAGTGAAGCTGCTGTGCGCGGCATGCTCGGCGCGATTGACCAGAGCTACCTTGTGCGTCTGCTCGATGCGCTGGCCGATGAGAACGGCGTAGGGCTTGTCGAGATTGCTGAT
>DMJJ01000285.1:0-7578 GCA_003452185.1 Verrucomicrobiales bacterium
GGAGGCTCGGGTGCGCTGGCGGCGGGTGGGGGGCGGCTTCGGGTGCTGACGAGTTTTCTTCCGATCTATTGCTTTACGGCGAACATCGCCGGCGACCTGGCGGAGGTGGAGAACCTCCTTCCGGGGAATGTCGGCCCGCATGAGTATCAGCCGTCGCGGGGGGACTATGAGCAGTTGGCGGCGGCCCGGCTTCTGGTGGTGAACGGGCTGAAGCTGGAGGACTGGCTGCAGCCGCTCCTGAAGTCGCGGGGAGCCTCCAAGCCGTTGGCGGTGGTCGAGGCTTCGTCGGGGTTGGGAGAGCGGCTGATTCGTGACATCCCCGGGCTTTCGCTCGAGGGGGGCGGGGAGCCGAAGGGGCTGTCGGGAGCGGATGCCAACCCGCACATCTGGCTTGATCCGGTCCTTGCGGCGCATGCCGTGACGAACATCTTGAGAGCCCTGCAGCAGCTGGACCCGATGAACGCTGCCGGGTACGAGTCGAACGCGGTTCGGTATGTCGGCCGGCTTCAGGGGCTGGATGCCGAGCTTCGCGCGGGGCTGGCGTCGGCCCGGGGGATCCCGTTCGTCGCCTATCACGACGCGTTTGTCTATTTTGCCCGTCGGTACGAGCTGAACATTGCCGCGGTGATCGAGGAGGTTCCCGAGGTGACGCCGAGCCTGCGGTACCAGGGGGCGCTCCGTCGGTTGATCCGGGAGAAGGGGATTCGCGCCATCTTTGCCGAGCCGCAGTTTCCCCGGAAGATCGCCGACCAGCTTTCGGCCGACACCCATGTCCCGCTCGGTTTCCTCGACACCCTGGAGACCCCCGTCTCGGGCCACCTGACCCTGACCTCGTATGAGGAGGGGATGCGATCCAACCTCAAGGTTCTGACCGGACTTCTCCACTGACCATGGACTGCCCTCACTGCAAGCATCATCCCCGCGAGGGGGCCATGGCCGTGGAGGTGAAGGACCTCTGGCTTTCGTTCGGGGAGGTGCCGATCCTTCGTGGCGTGAGCCTGCACATCCCCGCGGGGCAGCTCGTCGCCCTGATCGGGCCGAACGGCTCGGGCAAGACCACCCTGCTTCGGTGCCTGTTGGGGCTTCAGAAGCCGGATCGCGGCACTGCCCGGCTGTTTGGTGAGGCGGATCAGGCGCGTGCGCTTCGGAGGGTGGGGTACGTGCCGCAGCGGCTGGCGATGGATCGGAGCTTTACGATCAGCGTGCGGGAGTTCCTGGCCCTCCGGGTCCCAGAGACGCGGGGGTGGTTCTGGCAGCGGCGGGCCCGGACGGATGAAATCCTCGCCCGGCAGCTTCCGGACATCGGTGTCCTCCCGCTGCTCGATCGTCCGATGTCGGGGCTCTCCGGCGGGCAGATGCAGCGGGTCCTCATCGCCTACAGCCTCCTGGGCAAGCCTGAGCTCCTGCTGCTTGATGAGCCGACCGCGGGGGTGGATCTTCCCGGGGAGCAAACCTTTTACGAGCTGATCGCGCGTGTTCACAAGGAGCGGCGGCTCACGGTGGTGCTGGTGTCGCATGATCTCTCGATGGTGTACAAGCATGCCTCCTGGGTATACGCGCTCAACGGGGTGATCTGCTGCGAGGGGACCCCCGAGCATGTCATGAACGCGGAGTCGCTGCGCCACGCCTACGGCATCCACGTCTCCCCCTACCAGCATCATCATCACGAGGGCCATCCTCATGGACACGTTCACTGACAACCCCTACCTAATCCGGGCCCTGGCCGCTGCCGCGCTCCTGGGGCCGTTATGCGCCCTGCTGGGGGTGTTTGTCACCGCCCGGCGGATGGCGTTCTTCAGCGACACCATCGCCCACGCCGCCCTGGCGGGGGTGGCGCTCGGGTTTCTTCTCGGGTTCGCGGAGCCGACCGTGCCGATGGTCCTGTTCAGCCTGGGGGTCGCCCTGGCGATGTTCTGGCTGAAGGAGAACACCGAGCTCCTGACCGACACCATCATGGCGCTGCTCCTCTCGGGGTCCGTGGCCCTGGGGGTCATCATTCTCTCCGCCCTCAAGGGGTTCCGCGCCCAGCTGCATGCCTATCTGTTTGGGGACATCCAGGCGGTGAGCGACACCGAGCTCCTGTTTGCGGCGGGCATGGTGGCCGTGCTCGGGTGCACGCTCTTCTGGCAGCTGAACGGGCTTGCCCTCCTGACCGCCCAGGAGGACCTGGCCCACGTGAGCGGGGTGAGGGTCCGGTGGCTGAACTACATCTTTGTGGGGATCCTGACACTGACCGTCTCCGCGAGCATCCGCCTGCTCGGTGTCATGCTGGTGACGGCGCTGGTGGTCATCCCTCCGGCGGCGGCGCGGAACGTGAGCCGCAACCTGCGTCAGCAGATCATCGGGAGCATTCTCACCGGCGTGGGGAGTGGCCTGGGCGGGGTGCTGCTCTCCTACCGGCTCGACTTTCCAGCCGGGCCCACCATCGTCATGACCGCCATCGGGATCTTCGGCCTCACTCTCGCAGCCGGCCGTCTCCGGGGGCGTTCCGCCCACGCCCCGGCCCCCCAGTCCCTGGCTCGCAACCCGTGACCTCCCACCCGGACGAGTCTTGTTGCGGCTCCCCGCATCCCATCGCACCGCTGCCCGAGCTGACGGCAAGGCTGCGGCGTGAGGCGCGTCGCGTGACGGGGCCGCGGGAGGCGATCCTGGATGTCCTCCGGCGGCATGCCCGCCCGCTTCGCATCAAGGAGATCCATACCCTGCTCGGGGCCGGGGCCAACTGTGACCTGGCGACAGTCTATCGCGCGATGCGGCTGCTTGAGGGGATGGGCATGGTCAAGCGGGTGGAATTGGGGCGTCGCGGATCAAGCTTCGAGCTGTTGGGGGAGGGGGATGACGGGCACCATCACCACCTGGTCTGCACTGAGTGCGACCGGGTGATGGAGCTCGACAGCTGCCTGCTGGAGACGGTTGAGAAGGGGATCAGTCTCGCGAGCGGGTTCAAGAAAGTGACCCACCGGCTGGAGTTTTTTGGCATCTGTCCCCGCTGCCAGTCGCCTGCCTCCTAGCCGGCTGAATCCACCCCCGCTGCGCTGTTCCGCCTGAGCGCGAGGGCTTCGGGAGATTTCCTGCCGTTCTGGCCGCGCCGGCCGGCAATGAACTCCGCAGTGCCGGAGGTCGGGGGACGACGAGGCGGTTTATTGGTGCGTGGCACCTGCAGCCCGGATTTCCGCCCCGATCGCGCCCGAAACACCGGGCATCCCTGATGCGTCGATCGAGACACCCGCGCTGGCGAACGAGAATGTCGGGCTAGCTCTTTCGGGGCTTGCCGGTGCGGTTGCGCCCGTGTCGACGTTCCTTCATCCCGCTGCCGGGCTTCGGACGCCGCGGCCCGCTGCCCTTGGGACGGGCGGTCCGGACCGACTCCACGCTCTTGGGACGCGGCTTCGGGAGCAGGTGGATCGGGCAACCCTCGTACCCAAAGGCCTGCCGGAGCTGGTCGGCTAGGTATTTCCTGTATTGGGGGGAAAAAACCTCGTCCCGGTTCACGAACAGGAGGAACGTCGGCGGGACGGTTTTGACCTGCGTGGCGTAGAAGAACTTCAGGAACATCCCCGTGGCGCTGATCGGCTGGCGACGCTCGATGGCGTCGTGCAGGGTGCGGTTGAGGACCGCCGTGGGAATGGTTTGCTTGAGCTGTGAGGCGACGTATCGCACGGCCTCGAGCAGCCGCTCGAGGTTGAACCCGGAGCGGGCCGAGGTGAAGATCACCGGGGCGTAGTCGAGGAAGAAGAGCTTTTCCTGCACCCACTCGCCAAACTCCCCCAGGGTGCTCATCCGTCGCTTGCGGTCGCGGTCCTCCTCGGGCATGTGCCGCGTGTTCCGGCGCTGGATCTCCTCCTCCCGCGCCTTGCGCACCCCTTCCTCCACGAGGTCCCACTTGTTGACCACCACGATGCAGGCCTTCGAGCACTCGACGATCCGGTCAGCGACCTTCTTGTCCTGCTCCAGGATGCCCGACTCGGCATCCAGGACCAGCACGGCGATGTCGCACCGGGCGATGGAGTCCTCGGTTCTCTTGGTGCTGATGAACTCCACCGTGTCGTTCACACGCCGCGCCTTTCTCAGCCCCGCGGTGTCGATCAGGATGTAGCGCTGGCGCACCCCCTCGGTCTCGACCTCGAAGGGGACGTCGACCGAGTCCCGGGTGGTCCCGGGGATCGGGCTCACGATCACGCGATCCGATTGGGTGAGGGTGTTGATGATGGAAGATTTTCCGACGTTCGGGCGGCCGACGATGGCCAGGCGGATCACCTCCAGCGGTTGGGCATCCCCTGGCTCGGAGGCGGGTGGTGCCGGGGGGAGCTGCTTCAGCGCCGTTGACATCAGCTCCGCGATGCCGCGTCCGTGGATGGCGCTGACCGGAAAGATCTGATCGAACCCCAGGGCGGAAAACTCCCCCGCCCCCGCCTCCGCCTTTGGCTCATCGGTCTTGTTGACCACGATGTACACCGGCTTGCCCGAGCGACGGAGCCGCTGGGCCACCTCGGTGTCGAGCGGGACGATCCCCTCGCGGACATTGACCACCATGAAGATCAGGTCGGCGGACTCGATGGCGATCTGCACCTGGTCGACCGCCGCCCGCGTGATCACATCCCCCGCGCTTTCCCCCCGCAACAGCCCGATCCCCCCGGTGTCGACCAGGGTGAACGGAACCCCCTGCCACTCGACCTCCGCCATGACGCGATCGCGTGTCACCCCGGGTTGGTCGTGGACGATGGCGATCCGCCGACCGGCGATTCGGTTAAACAGGGCGGACTTACCGACGTTGGGGCGTCCGACGATGGCGATGATTCCCGGCATACACCGGGAGAATGCGCTGCGGGGAGTTCATGCGGAAGCAAAATGTGTGCGGGGGATCGCGGATACCGGGGAGGCACCATGAATGTGGAGGTATTCGGGTTCTTCTTACCACGGATGGGATCGGGATGCTCGCAGATGGGAGCGGGGAGGCCCTTCTGGTTCCGGAAAATCTGGCGTCGGCGCAGGGGGGGCGTCATAGAATCGGCCATGATCAATCCTGTCGCATCGGGTCGCTTTCTCGTGCAGATCACCGCTGCCCTGTCGCTTTCCGCCGCCGCGCTTCCATTGGCGTCGGTTGCCGCGCCTGCACCCATCCGGGTCCTCCTGCTCACGGGCGGGTGCTGCCACGACTACGAGCACCAGAAGGACATCCTGAAGAAGGGGCTCGAAGCGCGTGCGAACGTGGTGGTCACCCAGGTCCACACTGGCGACTCCAGCACGAAGCCCCCGCTGGCGATCCTGGGGAATCTGGAATATGCCAAGGGCTACGACGTGATCATCCACGACGAGTGTGGGGCCGATATCTCCAACCCCGCCTTGGTGGAAGGGGTGCTCAAGCCTCATCGGGACGGAATTCCCGGAGTGAACCTGCACTGCGCCATGCACTGCTATCGGATTGGGAACCCGAACGAGGCCGTCACCGATCTTGGCACCCCTCATGGCTACTGGTTCGAATACCTCGGGCTCCAGAGCAGCGGGCATGGACCCCAGGAGCCGATTGCCCTCCACTTTACGGACCCCGTTCATCGGGTCACACAGGGGTTGACCGATTGGACCACAATCCGGGAGGAGCTCTACAACAACATCCGCCTCTTCGACAAAGCCCACCCTCTGGCTCTTGGGCGACAGGGGGTCAAGAAGAAGGATGGCACGACGCAGACAAATGAGACGGTGGTGGCCTGGACCAACGAATACGGTCCCCGGAAGACCCGGGTTTTCAGCACGACGATCGGGCACAATAACGCCACGGTGGAGGATTCGCGTTATCTTGACCTCGTGACCCGCGGACTGCTGTGGGCCACGGATCATCTCCGCAAGGATGGGACTCCCGCGAAGGGCTACGGGCCGTCGCCTCGCTGAGGCCATCCGCCCGGAACCGTTTGGCGGATGGGGGGGGGCCGCCGTCCGCGTGCGTGTGCGGGGTGGTCAGGGTTCGGGTTTGGCGGGAACCTCGAGACGGACGTTGAAGCCTTGGCGTTCCAGGTGCGAAACGATCTCGAAGCCATCGTCATTCCGATCAAGGATGAACGGGCCGCCGCCAAAGGGCTCAGGAACCTTCCGAAAACCCTCCTCTCCCCGAAGCTTCAGCGCGATGGCTGCGAGGAGCATGACACTGCGGGTGGAGGTTTCGATCTCCCGCCGCCGCGCCTTTGGGGCGTTCGGGGCGAACCGGTCGTAGAGGAGGCTCGGGGATCCTCGGTGCATCTCCTCGAGCCTCGCCTCCGATTGGCGGAGCTCCGCGGGGGCCTGGCTCGCGAGGTCGACCATCGCCTGGAAGAGCGGTTCCGCCGCCCGCGCCTGTCGCATCAACCCCGGCAGCGTCTCCCCGGCATCGCGCAACAGCGACGCAAAACTCCCTCCGGGCGAGTTTCCCTCGACGAGACGGCTCCACGTCTCCCTGGCCTCCTGAATCCCGAGGGAAGGGTCGGCGGGATCCGCACGGGAGCAGCGTTCGAGGGTTTCGATCCACCACCCGAGTGAGCAGGTTGTTTCGCGCTTGAGCGCCGCTGCGACCGATCCCGAAGGAGGAAGCGACTGAAGGCCCGCTTCCAGGCGGGCGAGGGCGGTCGCATCGAGTCGATGCAGGTTTTGCGACAGGAATGCAGTGAGGCTTTCTTCAGCTCCGATCGACATCATCGCCGCCACGAGCGTGCCGCCAGCGGCCGCATTGCGGGCAAGGGCGTAGGCGGCGAGGATGTCGCGATTCCCCTCCTGGAGATGGTTCTGGTTCCACGCGACCCGGGCTCGCAGGCGTGCTGCCCGGATGAGTTCCCGGATTTGAGACGGGGGGGGGAAATGCGCCTCCGGGCCGGCTCTAAGATCGATTCCCCAGTCGCAGGGTGCCGTCGACTGGCGTGCCTGCTCGAGGAGGCGAAACGGGCCATCGAAGCGGATCGCCATTTGCACCTCTGCCGGCGTGATGCCCCCAACGGAAGGCTCTGGCAGGGGGGGATTCTCTCCCGGTGCTTGTTGAAGCATGGCAAAAGCCTCCTGATAGAGGGCGGCCGGGTTGAGGGCGGCCGGCGCGGGAGCCGCCGTCACCGTGCTGAGCCAGGCCAGGGAGAGGGCGATCGAGAGAATCAATCTGTTCACGAGACGTTGCATGGGCTCGGTCCTGTACTTGGATCGGCAGTTTGGGGATCAAACGAAGTGGCCATCCCGGCTCTGCCGCGAACAAGAGACGCACTCGATTCCACCTCACGCGTGGCTGCCTGCCTGCGGGAGGACAGGTGTTAATGGGAGCGGGGGATAAAAAAGGGACCCCCACACGGGGGTCCCGGTAAGAGTAGCCTGGCGATGGAGGAGAATACCTCTTGCCGTGGGAACCGACAATTGGGCGATCGTACGCGGACCCGGGTAGGGGATTTACGAGGCGGCGGGATCCGGTCGCTTCTCTCCTATCGAGGCATCAACACTCAGGGTGGGGGGAGGGTTTGGATGCTTGCGAATTGCGGCGGTACAAAAAAAGGACCCCCACACGGGGGTCCCGGTAAGAGTAGCCTGGCGATGAAGGAGAATACCTCCTGACCGCATTCTCCGCTATTCGCCCCG
>DMJJ01000285.1:7915-12305 GCA_003452185.1 Verrucomicrobiales bacterium
GGGCGCGGCAAGGTGTTGTGGCCCAGCTTTGGTTGGCGGTTTTGGCCAGATTTGCCTCAGTTAAAGGAGGGAAATGCCGATGGAAGAAGGTAAGCGCCCGACGGCGGGCCTCTGCGTGGTGTTCCCGAGGGGGGAACCTGGAGGCCGACCATCCGGTTGCTGGATTTCGCGATATGGCCAAACGGATTCTGATCGAGGTGGGGGTGGTGGTCTTCGGCCTGGCCCTGGTGGTTGGCCTCGTTTACCTGGAGGTGCGTGCCATTCACGGGCTTCTCGATCTGGAGGATCGTGCCCGGCTTCGACCCTATGAGCCTTGGACGCAAGGGGCCTCGAATCCGATTCCCGACCAGGCCCGGAGCGCGTTCCTGACCCGCATGAACGTGGCGAACGCGGTGATCCTTCTCATCCTGGGGACAGAGGGGGGTGTGCTGCTGGTGCGACGCGGCAGGCGGCTGATGGCGCCCGCTGTGGCTCCCGGGCGTCTGGAGACGGCGGCGCTGCCGGCGATCCCCGATTCAATCGAGTTTTCAGGCGACACCGAGCTTCTCAAGCGACGCGCAGCCGAGGCGGCGGCGGCCTCGGAGAAGGCCCGCCGGGGGAATCGCGAGGTCGATCTTCCCACAGACCGCAGCCCGGCATCCGACGCCTGCGACGACGTCTCCTTCTGACTCTTTCAGCCCGGCGCCCCGGCATGGATTCCACGCCGGGGCGCTGATGCCTTGATTATTCCAGCCGCACCCGGATGAACTGGAGAGCGGCTGTTGGATCGACGGTGATGCTGTGGATCTCTCCATCCCCGACCGACGTATCGATCACCTCCCAGGACTGCTGGCTCAGGGTTTGAGCCGACTCGATGTAGCATCGTTGTCCGGGGTTCGTGGGGATGGTCACGACCAGCTTGCCGTTCCTCAGCTCGGAGGCGAGGCGTATGGGCGAGGGAGTGCCGCCTCCTGGGCTGACCGGCCCGACCTGTACGAACACCGAGGCTGAGCGGTAGCGGACCCCCGGCGGTCCTTTGTGCAGCGCTTCTGCAAAGACCTCGTAGGTTCCCTCCGGCACATCCCCCCACGGCAGGGCGAAGCCCGCCCCGGCGCCGAAGCCGAGCGAGGCGTCGTTTGCGAAGTATTCCACCTCGGAGGTGTTACTCAGGTCACCCGTGACCCCGAGTTCGAACCGCGCCGGGGCCGGCGGGGGGAGGGCGACGAATCCCGTGGCTAGCCCGGTGACCTGGATCGGGACCACGGTGATGCAGGTGATGCACTGGGCGGTGTTGCCGGCCCCGTCGGTGGCAGTGAAACGAATGCAATTCTTGCCCGCGAACAGGATCGTCCCGGCGGGGGGTTCCTGGGTGATGTGAATCGCGCCGGCCGGGGTGCAATGATCCGACACAATCACCTCGCCGGTCATGTCCGGAAGCACATACTGCCAGGCCTCCACCGTGAGGTCGGGCGGGCATTGGAGGGTGGGGGGTGTTTGGTCCCCGATCAGCAGGGTCGTGGTGCAGAGGACCGGCGGACCATTGCCGTCGCTGACGCAGAGGGTGAGGGTGTAGCTGCCGGGCGGGAAGTCATGGGTGAACGAGATGGCGCTCGGGGTGCTGGAGAGCCCGGCCGGAATGGTGTTGGTGGCCACGGGGGTTCCGTTCACCTTCCAGACGGCCGTCAGGGGGTCGCCGTCGGGATCGCTTACCCCGGCATGGCCCGTGAGGCCTTTGCCCCCGTTCGGATCGCAGATCTCCACCCGTGGCGGCGGGCAGTCGAGCACCGGCGGATGGTTCCCCTGCTTGCACTCCAGGGAGACACAGTGGGTGATGGAGCAGCAGGCGACGAACTTGGCGTCATGCAACGAGACCCTGAAGCAGGCCCGGTCGCACGGGCTGTTGGTCACGGAGAGAGGGATCAACAGGTTGGTGCTCCCCCCGCTCGGGAGCGGCGGGTTGAGGAGAATGACCGGGTTGGGAACGGAGACGCAGCCGGGGGGCTCGGGGACGACGATTGCGTAGCTCGCCGGGACGCCGGAAAGGTTTTGCAACGTGAGGTTCCAGGTGACGCCCCCCGTGGCGGCATCGCAGAGCACCCGCTCCCTCGGGATCAGCACGCAACAGTCGGGCACGGCCAGGCACTTGGAGACCACGCAGCATTCGTTGAAGTCGGGGGTGTGGGCCGCGATCCGGAAGCAGAGATTGTTGGTCGCCAGTTTTGGATCCATCGTGAAGGTCACGCTGGTGCAGGTCCCCTGGCCGGGGGCCAGCGGGGGGTCCAGATTGATGATCGGGGAGGAGGCGGTCACGCCCGGGGGCAGGTCCAGGAGGACGAGATGCCCGTTGGTCAGGGTGCCGGTGTTGGTCACGCAAAAGGACCAGGTGTACTGGCCCCCCGCACCGGTGCACTGGAGGTTTTCCTGTGAGAAGGTCAGGCAGTCGCAGCAGCGATACACCTCGATGTCGCCCAGGTAGCTCTTGTCGTAGAAGGTGGTGCTGCCATCCAGGTCGACCAGATACGTCGTGTTGAAGGCGTTGGTGGCGTTCCCCAGGATCTCGACACCGTAGATGTAAAGCGGCGGCACGACGTAGAGGTCCCCGGTGACGTAGACATGGTTGTCGCAGTCGTAGTCGATGCCCCCCTCGGAGTTGTGTCCCGGGTTTGAGTTCCCGACCAGCATCCCGTTGGGGGCGGTCGTCTCCACCCAGGAGGTTCCGGAGGGCTTGAACTCACGCGCGGGCGAGAAGTGGGCGAAGGTGTTGAGGTTCCTCAGGTCCTGGAAGCAAAGGCCCCGCTCGGCGGTGATCATCTTTCCGTCGCCGGAAAAGGCGATGTCGGTGATCACCGAGGCCTGAAAAGCGGGGTTCGGCGTCAGGCCGGGATGCTGGGTCGGATCCCAGGGAAGCTGGGCGTTCGAAAGCTCAAGCCGCGCCGACCCGGGGCCGGTGGCGAAGTCGCCGTTCGACTGGAGGCCGATCGACCAGACGGTGTTGGCCCCGGGACCGGGGCTTGTCGAGGTCACCGTGTCCCAGACCGAGTAGTAGACCCGGTTCCCGTGGTATTGGACGGCAAAGACCCGTCGTCCCGGCCCGGTGAGCTCCGAGGGTTGGGAAACGTCCGGGATCACCGGCAGGCTAACCGAGCCACGCCCAGCCACGCCGTGGTCATACTTGGAGAGCTCCACCCCCGCCATGCTGACCCGCCGGATCCAGCCGTGATCGAGATCCGCAACGAAGATCTGGTTATGCACCGGATCATAGCAAAGGTTCCCGAGGGCGACGCTCCCGACATCCTTGAACTGGATGAGCTGGGAAATCTGGTAGGTCGAGCCATCGAGGCGGTACACCGTCCCCGGTCCACCCGTGCTTGGATAGGAGTCGCCCGGATAGATCGAGGTGGCGGCCACGTAAATGTTGGGCGGGGTCTGCTGGTCGAGGCAGATGCCAAAGACCTCACCCAGGTTGGAGGCTCGCCACTGGTCCTGCGGTGCCCCGAATTCGTTGTGCGTCATCGGTGGCAGCCAGTTGCTCAGCGGCACCGCCCCGTTTCCCGCAGGATCCCGCAGATCCATGATCCCCACGACAAACCCCTGCGGCACGCTGGTCCGGACCGTACAACTTGCCGAGCCCCCATCGTCGAACACCGCCCCACGGGAGAAGCAGGTGGCCACCGCCATGCCGCACTCAAATTTCAGCTTCTGGGTCGTCCCTCCACCATCCGGGTTCCCTTGCCCGGCGACGGGCAGGACCCACGAGAGCAGGGCTGTGGTGAGGAGCGCCGAAGGTGCGACCCACGGGCCGCGGTTTGGGCGGGGGGAGGGGAGGAGCGAGGCGAGGCGTTTCATAGTCGGTTCGAGGTTCTGCACTGCGCGTCCCCAGTCACGCACTGACCGCGCGCCGCATGCACGAGTGGAACGATCGGCACATCGCAGGTGGTCCGCGTTTGGCAGGCCCCAAGGCAACTTGTGGCCGGGGAGGGGCTGCCCAACAGGGGTTGATTAGAATTTACTAAACCATGTGCAGCCCCTCTAGGCAAGCTTGGAACACGAGTCCCGCCCGGGTGCGGTGGGAAGCGGGTAACGCATAGAGGCAGAGGCGCGGAGGGACGACTCGGGGTGGGCCCGGAATGGAAAAGTGCTTCCGGATCGGGCCGGGTCTAACGTGGGCCTTGTGGGGCACGGCTAGTTTACCTGGACCAGACGATAGAACCGCCTTCCGGATCCGGCCGGGTCGATGGGAATCGACATCGTGACGCCCGTGGCGACGAGATCGACCCCGAGCGGAACCCATTGGGGATCATCGATCACGTCCTTGTACTCGATCCTGTAAGTCCTGCCGGGGGTGGTGGAGAAGGCGAGGCTGAGTTCTCCCTTCGGGCCCACCACGATCCCATCCCACCGCAGGGCTGGG
>DMJJ01000175.1 GCA_003452185.1 Verrucomicrobiales bacterium
AGGCAGGGGCGATGGAGTTCCCGACACAGCGCCGCCACCCCCCCCACCCCCTTCCCCATGAGGGAGGAGGCGTCGATCGATCCTTCAGCCGTGATCACCAAGTCGGCCCCCAGGATCCGTTCCCGGAATCCTGCGTACCCTGCGAACAGCTCAAACCCCGGAGTGAGGCGCCCCTGGAGGAAGGCGCAGAGCCCAAACCCCAGCCCCCCCGCCGCCCCGGCCCCCGGCCATCCCGCGATGTCCTGGCCGGTGAGGACGCGGACGGCGTCGGCCAAACGACCGAGGCTCCGATCCGC
The DNA here is from genome assembly GCA_003452185.1 of Verrucomicrobiales bacterium. GTDB lineage: Bacteria > Verrucomicrobiota > Verrucomicrobiia > Limisphaerales > UBA11320 > UBA11320. The sequence continues at coordinate 297 of DMJJ01000175.1, forward strand.
CAGCGGAAAGTCCTCGGAGCGAAGGCCCTTCTGGGGACCGTAGATTCGACTGCACCCCTCGGGGCCGAGCAACGGGTTCTGAACATCGACCGCCACTCGAACCTCCTCAAACCGGGGCCCCGCAACAGGGGGCTCGATCCGCTCAAGCCGCTCCAACTCAGTCCAGCGCTCGATGGGACGCGCCTCTCGATCCAGAAAACGCCACCCCAGGGCGTGGGCAAGCCCGAACCCGCCATCGTTCGTCGCACTCCCCCCGATCCCCACCAAGCATCGTCGGGCCCCGGCCGCCGAGGCCGCTTGGAACACGGCCGCCAACCCCCGAGTATCGAGCTCAAAGGGGTGAAATCGTCCCGGCGGCAACTGGGCCAACCCGTTCGCCCGGGCGGCCTCGACAATCGCAAGCCGCTCCCGCGGCTCCCACCACCACTCGGATTGGCAGGGCCGATGCGCCGCGTCGCACGTCTCCACCCTCCGGCCCTCGGCCCCCAAGATCGCCCCGAGCAGCGCACCAAACCCATCCCCCCCATCGCTCATCGGGAGAAGGCTCAGCTCGTCCCCGGGCCGCACCCCGCTCCACCCCGCACCAATGGCCGCCGCCGCCTCCACGGCCGTGAGCGTCCCCTTGAATTTGTCGGGAGCCACGAGAACGCGAAGTTTCATCGATTTCCTTGCCAAATCACCATACTTTGCCACGTTACTGTCAAAAGAGAGACATCGTATGCAGAAACCTAAGATTATCGCCTATTTGAAACCAACCTGCGGGTGGAGCAACGGCGTTCGGGCCGTGTTGCGGAAGTATGACCTCCCCTACGAGGACCGGGACATCATCAATGATCCTTCCCAGCGCCAGGAGATGATTGAGAAGAGCGGGCAGATGCTCAGCCCGTGCGTCGAAGTGAACGGACGAATGATTCCCGACGTGAGCGGGGAGGAAGTCGAAGCCTATCTGCTGGCCAACAATCTGGTGCAACCGAACGAGCGGAAGCCGGACGCCCCGATCAACCAGCCCTGCGCCCACGAGATCCCGCAGCCTTCGGCCCTCCAGTTCAAGCGCTAGGTCTCAATCCCACACCGCAGCCCACGTACCTCCCGGCGGACGTCCACCGCCGGGGGGGCCTCATCCCAACGAGCTCAGTTCAGCACCACGCCGCGCCGGACGAAGGTCGGGATGTCCAGGTCCTGCCCCCCGTGGATGGTCGGTTCGCTCTTCTCGAACCGGCCCCGTGAGACAATCTCCAGGTTGAGCATTCCCTGCTTGTAAACGCTCTGTTTGCGGCGTCCGCGGGGGGCTCCCCCCTGCGAGGCCATGTGACGCACCATTTCGGGTGTGGTTTCGGGGGGTGGGGCAACAAACCGGGGCGGGACCTTCACGGTCTCGGAGAGGTTCGCATCCCGAAGGAGTGGCTCTTCGGACACCGGGCCTGCCGGAGCCATCCCCGGGTCGGGGAGACGCCCCGCCGGGAAGGAGGCCACCAGCGTGATCCCGATCCGCTCCCGGTACTCCTCCTCGATCGAAGCTCCCATCACAATATGGGCATGGTCGGCATGCTGGCTCAACCGTTCGACGATCTGGCTGACATCGCGCATCGAGAGGTCGGGTCCCCCAACGATGCAAACCAGCATCTGGCCGGCATCGGCGAGCCCGGCCCCTCCCTCGATCAGGGGATGGGCCAGCAGGCGCTCGAGCGCGATGGCAGCCCGGTTTTCCCCGCGCGCTTCGGTGGCCGCCAGCGATCCCTCGGCGTGGCGCCCCCGGATCACGGCCGAGAGGTCGGCGAAATCGACGTTGATCAACCCGGGACGGGTCAACATCCGCCAAACCCCGGAGACCCCCTGGGAGACGAGCGTGTTGGTGAGCTTGAAGGCCTCGAGGAGGCTTGTTTTCTCATCAATGAGCTTCAGGAGCTTCTGGTTCGGGATGGAGATCACCACATCCGCGACCGACTTCAACTGGTGCAGCCCATGCTGGGCCCGTTGGTGACGGGGGATTCCCTCGCACTCGAACGGCAGGACCACGATCCCAAGGACCAGCGCCCCGGCCTCCCGGGCGATCCGGGCCACGACGGGCGCGGCACCGGTGCCGGTCCCCCCACCCATCCCCGCGATGACAAAAACCACGTCCGCTCCGTCGCAAAGCGTCCTGATCACCGCCGCATCCTCCTCCGCGGCGACACGCCCCCGCTCGGGATCCCCCCCTGCCCCGAGCCCCCGCATGCTTCGGGCCCCGATCAGGATCCGGCGCGGTCCCGGGGTCCGCTCAAGCGCCGCCGCGTCCGTGTTGAGGAGGGCAAACTGCATTCCCTCCCGCGACTCGTGGCAAAGGTGTGTCACGGCGTTGCATCCGGCCCCCCCGACTCCGAGGACGCGGATCGAGAAGGACCTGCCGGGCGGCTGGGGCGGGGTGGGTTCCATGCAATGGGGG
>DMJJ01000473.1:0-420 GCA_003452185.1 Verrucomicrobiales bacterium
GGTGGGCTGCAGGTGACAAGCGTCACCCTGGTGCCTGCGGGCGCGGCGATTGATGTGCGATACCGGATCACGAGCAAGGAAAGGGCATCGTCGCTCGGTGATCACGGCGACACGGCGGTTCTGATTGATGAGGCGACGGGCACTTCCATTCCGGTACTGACCCAGCTTTCGGGGCCTCGCGTCAGCGCCAAGACCCGCGCCATGAGCGCCAAGATGTCCGGGCAGCTGAATGGGTTCCCTCCGGCAACAGCCCTTGAGCGGGCTGAGGGCCAGCTTTGCTCCATTCTTGTCCCCAATCCCGGCGGCGTGGTTCGACGGGGAGGCCGCGTGTCGCTCCGCGTCGGCCATCTGCTCGCCGGGAACCTCCCCGTCCAGTAAGCAACTCTCTCCGGCACCCACCCTCCTTATGAACTGGATCAC
>DMJJ01000473.1:809-9593 GCA_003452185.1 Verrucomicrobiales bacterium
TCCATGCACCCGTGGATCAAGTCCGACAAGCCGGGGAAATGCACCATTTGTTCCATGGATCTCACCCCCGTGATGGAGGGGGCCAGCCTCCCGGTCACCGGCTCCGATGGCGTCGTCCTGAAGCGGGGAGGGGTGAAGGCCGTGAGTGTCCGGACGCATGAGGTGCGTCGCGGGGCCCTCACCCGCACGCTGCGGGTCACGGGCACCCTTGAGCCCAACGAGAAGTCCAAGACCGTGGTCTCTGCCCCGAGCGCCGGGAGGATCCAGTCGACCAGCGTCGGGGCTCTGGGTGAGCCGGTGACCAAAGGGGCGTCCCTGGCCACCCTCTTCAGCCCGGACCTGGTGCAAAAGCGGTTTTTTCTCCGGTCGGTCGGCGGCGACCAGTCCGGCATCGGACGCGGGCTGGTCCACACCCCCGCCGCTGGATCCGACCCGTATCTCGGCGAGATCCTCTCCCCCATCTCGGGCGTCGTCCTGCAGAGGAACGTCTACCCCGGACAGTATGTCGTCGAGGGTGAGAAGCTCTTTACCATTGCCGACCCCTCGGTGGTTTGGTTCGAGTTTGATGCCTACGATCGTCAGCTCCCCTGGTTGAAGGTGGGGCAGCCCTTGGACCTTCGGGTTCCGGCACTCCCGGAACGCAGGCTCCAGGCCAACATCACGTTCATCGAGCCGGTGGTGAACCCGTCAACCCGGACGCTTCGGATCCGTGCCGAGGTTCAGAATCCGGAGACGACGGACCAGGGGCACACGGATCACCTTCTCCAGTTCGGTCTTCTTGCCGAGGCCTCCGTACGCTCAGAGGTCCCGGATGCGCTCCTGGTTCCCCGGTCCGCGGTGCTCCGTCCGGGGTCGGTCGCGTACGTTTACCTCGAGCGGGAGCCGGGGAGCTACTTCCGACGCCGGGTGACCCTGGGAAGGCAGGGGGATGATGCCTACGAGGTGGTGGAAGGCCTTGACGAAGGTGATCGTATCGTAACCGCCGGCAACGTGCTGATCGACGCGCAGGCCCAGCTGGAGTCGGGGTCCGAGTCTGCGGAGACAATTCTTGAGGTGCCGACGGCTCCTTCTCTCCATGGTCCGGGTGCCCTCGGCGCTTCCCCATCCAAGCCCCTCCCCCCAGGCCACCTCGCCCGGGCGGGCAGCCCAGCCGTCTCGATGGATCATCCGTTGGATCCAGGGCTGGAGGCCCGGCTGAACGCCTTGCTCGAAGCCGTTGGTGCCCTGAACTCGGCACTCGCCGCGGATGATCTGACCGCGTTCAAGAAACGGGAGCGGCTGTTCCAGCGCTCCGCAGACGAGCTTGAGGCGGGAGGCACCGCCGACCCCGTGCTCCATCCTGTCATCGGTCGTGTTGTCGCCCGTGCGAGGTGGGCTTCGCCCGTGGACCTGGCCTCGGCCCGTCGCGTGTTCGGCGCCTTTAGCGCGGAATTGGTCGACCTGGCGCAGCTTCTGCGCACGGGCCACGCTGGGTTCAAGTCGCTCAAGGTTTACCGTTGCCCCATGGCCCCCAAGCCTGGGCTCTGGGTTCAGGCATCGGCCCCCCTCCGCAACCCCTACAAGGGGCCGGCCATGCTCGCCTGTGGCGAGGAAGTTCCTCCGCTCCCCGGGATGGCTCCGTCCCCAGGCCGCGTTGCGGCCGTGGGCACCGCGAACCCGGAGATGCCCGCGTCCCCCCTGCCTCGCGAAGGGGGATCCGCCGCGGCCCTGCCTGGCGGGGAATCGCAGCACGGGAGCGCTGGTCGTGCCCCCGGCCGCACGTCCCCTCAGGGAGGGGGATCCAGTCCGGTGGGTCGCACGGGGATCATGGGGGCCATCATGTCGCCAGGATCGGAACTCCAGATGATGCGTCGTCGGTTGATTCAGGAAGCAAATGCCGGGGAGCGTTCTGCCGCCCCGGAAACTCTGGCGCCGGTGCGCGTCGGCGGCTTGGAGTGCTCGCCCGGTCAGGTGCGGCTGCTGACCGGCTTGATTCAGTCGGTTGAGGGAATTGGAAGGGCCCTCGCCGACGGAAACCTCAAGGACTACTTCCAGCGCTCGGCCGCCTTGCCGACCTGGTTTGGGGAGGTTCGCGATGCGTTTGGCCCCGGGCATCCCTGGCATACGATGATGAAGGACCTCTTGGCCGCCGGCTTGCCGGTTGCCCGCAGCGGCGACTGGCATTCGGTGCGCGAGATCGGGGAGGCCCGGACCCTCTTCCAGCCTTTCAGCGCCCAGGCGTCCCGCCTCGCCATCCGAATCCGGCGCGATGTCCCGGCTCTGGCCAGTGTGCGGGTGTATCAGAGGGCCTTGGAGGAAGGGAGCACGGTGAAGTGGATCCAGGCCTCAGGTCCGGTTGCCAACCCGTTCGGCCTGGCTGAGGCTGGCTCACAAGCAGGCGAGGTTCTCGAGTAGGGCCGGGGCGCCGCCTTCGTGACAGAGCTCGATGGAGCTACCTCCGCACCAGGGTTGGGGGGAAGGCAGGGCACCTTCCGTGGCCTTGACCATGACCTTTCTCCGGCGTTTTCGGGGGGGCCTCCCAAGGAGCGCCTCTCCCTCAGTGGGATAGGGATTGCACCGATCAGGCCAGCCCGTGGGCCCCGGCAACCGGGCCTTGACAGCCCGGCAACTTCCCCGTGCACTGGGGCCGTTACTTTGCGGCATGCCCCGAGGAACCACCTATGGGTCGTCAATTCCCCTACCTCCGGCTTGCACCCAGGCTTGCGGGTGCTTTTTGTCTCTGGTTTTCCGTCGTCGGCCTTCACGCCGCTGCGGTGCCCCCAACCATCACCTCCCTCCGACCGGAGGGCACCAACCTTGTGATTCAGGTCTCGGCTCCCGCCGGCCTGCGGCGGGTGACGCTGCAGACGCGGTCCCGGCTGGGACAGGGGAGCTGGGTGCCGCGGGCGGTTGCGCGACTGGCAGGGGAGGGAGGCTCGCTGCGGTTTGAATTGCCCAACCGCGGCGACATCGAGCTGATCCGTGTCCTGGCCGACGAGACCGAGACTCTCCCGGCCTCCTACTACACGGGGACAAATGAGTTCCTCGGAACCACCTCTGTCTCGGGGCCGGGGATCCTTTACAACAACGGCGGGACCGGAGCCGGGGCGCTCGACGGGAGCGGGACCCCCGGCGCAAACCCCACGGGCACGTTTCCCCGCACGGTCACCGAGTCGGACATCTGGAAGGTCGACGGGGATCGGATCTATTTCTTCAACGCCCTTCGTGGGCTCCAGGTGATCGATATCCACGAGCCCGATTTGCCCGTGCTCCAGGGCACCCTGGCCATGCCGGCCTCGGGAGAGCAGATGTACCTTCTGCCCGGCGGGTTCGTTGCGATGCTGGTGCAGGCCGGTTGTTACTTTGGCATGCAAGGGAGCAAGGTGATTGTCGCGGACGCCCGCGACGCCGTTCCCCGGGTGGCCGCCACCCTCGATGTGGACGGGTACATTGTGGAGAGCCGCCTGGTCGGCACCGCGCTGTACGTGGCTTCCCAGACCTACCGCGATACGGTGGACCAGGGGGTGCATACCTACACCGCCGGGCTCCTGGTCACCTCCTTTGATTTGTCCGATCCCCTGAAGCCACTGGCCCGCGACACGCTCTGGTACCCCGGCTCCGGCAGCGTCGTCTCCGCCACCGACCGGGTGCTCTTCGTGGCGGGCCCGTCGCCGAAGGACTGGACCCGATCGGTGATCCAGGCCATCGACATCACCTCGCCCGACGGGCGGATGGCCCCCTATGTCTCGATCACCGCGGCCGGCACGGTGCGGGACAAGTTCAAGCTCGACTACCAGGGGACGCGCTTCACCTGCATCTCGGAGGAGTTCAGCACGGTGCGCCAGGTCCGGTTGGAGACCTTTTTCCTGGCGGATCCACGCTCCGCGGGCCCCGTCGCGCTCCGCAAGACCGGGGAACTCACCATCGCGGACCGGGAAACCCTCTTCGCAACCCGGTTCGACGGGGACAAGGCCTATATCGTGACGTTCCTGCGGGTCGATCCGTTGTTCGTGGTCGATCTTTCCGACGCCGCCCGACCCAGGATCTCGGGCGAGCTCCAGGTGCCGGGATGGTCGACGTACATCCAGCCGTTGGGCGACCGGTTGGTGGCGGTCGGCTCGGAGAGCAACCGGGTGGCGGTCTCGCTGTTTGATGTGAAGGACCCGGCCAGGCCCGGGTTGTTGAGCCGTGTCCTCCTGGGGGAGAGCTATTCGTGGAGCGAATCCACCTACAACGAGAAGGCTGTCAGCATCCTGCCGGAGGCCGGGTTGATCCTGGTTCCCTACAGCGGGGACGCCACGAACGGCTACGCGTCGCGGGTGCAACTCATCGACCTCGATCTTGCCCGCGATACCCTGCGCCTCCGGGGCGTGATAGAGCGTCCGATGGAGACGCGTCGTGCCGCGCTTCATCTGGACCGGGTGTACACCATTTCGTCGAGGGAGCTCCTCGCAGTGGATGCCTCGGATCGCGACCTGCCGGCGGTGAAGAAGGTTGTCGATCTCAGCTGGACTGTTGACCAGGTGTTTCTGGCAGGGGAGTACCTGGTCGAGCTCAGCAGCCAGTCGACCTGGTGGGGTAACGAGACCCGAACCCAGCTGCGGATCGCCCGCCCTGGGGCCACCGACCACCCGTTGGCCTCGATGACCCTCTCCAACCTCCCGATTGCCGGGGCGACCTTCCGGAACGGCCGGGTTCACCTCGTGCAGGCGCCGCTCCCCACCCTCTGGTGGTGGGGGATCCCGACGGATCCCGCGGGCCCTGGCACCACGCCGATCGACTCCGGATCCCCGGCGCTCCTTAGCGTGATCGACGTCCGGGATCCGCTCGCGCCCCGTGTGGAGGGCCAGGCCAGGATCCCGATGCCCTCCACCACCCTCGGTCGCTCCTGGCAGCCGTTGTGGCTCGGCGACGACCTTCTGGTCTGGTATGCCAAGGCGGCCTACTACGGGGGACCGATGGCCATGTATTCGGCTTCCTCCCTTCCTGGGCTCGCCTCCGCGAGCGTTTACCCAGGGTGGGGCTGGGGTTCGCAGCGCCCGACCTTGATCGCGGTGGATGTCCACTCCCTCTCCGCCCCGGAGGTGCGCTCGGCAATCACCCCGGGCAACGATGCCTGGATTGCCATCGGGGATGCGTTCGTCGACGGGCGGCGCATCCTCTTCAGCCACCTCCTGTCCGATGTGGTGCCGGATCCGACCGCCGGGGCCAATCCGGCCCTCCCGCAACAGACGCTCCTCAGGCAGCGGGACTTTCTCGATGTGGTCGATTATGCGGATCCCGGCTCACCCGAGACCTGGGAGCCGGTCAGCCTGCCGGGCGTGTTGCGCGGGGTGGGACCCGGGGCTGATCTGCTCTACACCCTCAGCCAGACCTTCGACGACAAGGGGAACCCCGCGGCGGGGCTGGTGCTCACCGCCCTGGCGTTTGACGGGGTCTCCGCCCACCGGGTCGACAGCGTGCGGCTCGACACCCCGTGGATGCCGACGGTGATTCTCTCCGGCCCGGACCTGTTTGTTGCGGCCGCCGGGACGAACGCGGATGGATCGATCGCGCAGGGAACGGTCGCGACGTGGCGGGTTGGCTCCGACGCCCGGCTGCAGCAGGTGGGCCGGTTTGATCTGAGCGGGATCCCGACCCAGGTGGTCCAGCGCGGGAGGCTGGTTGTCGTCGCGGAGACGACGGGCCGGGTTCGACTCCTGGATGCCACCCAGCCGGCGGCGCTCAAGGAAGTGGGAGCGGGGGGGACCGGCGGATGTTTCTGGCCCGATCTTTCCCGCGGGGATGGGGCGCTGGAGCAGGGGTTCTCGATTCCGCTCTACGACTACGGTGTGCTGGAGGTTCCTCGGAACCCCTGAGCGGTTGTTGCCGGGAGAACTTACCATCCCCGGGGCCCGTCACGGGGTGAGGCTGCCCCGGAGGCGCATCACCGCCTCCTCCTTCGCCTTGGCCTCCACTTCGACCGTGAGGGGCCAGCCCCGCCAGATGGGGGGGAAGTCAGAGGGATCGATGTAGTCGTGGTGGCGTTCCGGGCGTGGGCCGCTCCAGCCTTCGATCGGGCTGCTGAGGTGGAACAGGGGTTCGCGGTTCCAGGTGGCCCGCGCCGCCTCTGTTGCCTCGGCGATGGAAAGGGAATCGCTGCAGCACCGGTGGTGGTGGACGTCGTAGACGAGGGGGATGCCCCCGGCGCGGCAGACCGGGAGGAGATCCTCGGGGGTGAAGGTCCGGTCGTCGTTCTCGACGGTGAGCCGGCTTCGGGCGCGATCGCTCAGGCGGTCGGCCGCCCGGAGAAAGCGGTCCAGGGCGGACCGCTTGTCGCCGTAGGCACCCCCACCGTGGATGTTCACCGTGTCGGCGTTCGTCCATTCAGCGATCTCCGCCTGCGACTCGATGTCCGCCAGCGACCGCTCCACGATCGACTCGTCGGGGGAGTTCAGGACAACGAACTGGTCGGGATGGAAGCCGGTGCGGATGCCGGCCTGCCGTGCGAAGTCGCCGCACTGGCGGAACAACGTCACGATCCCCTCGGCTCCCGGGAGTTCCTCCACCCGGTAACCCGCGGTCGGATGGGTCTTCACGGGCAGGATGGGGGTGAGGATCCGAAAGGATCCGATGCCGTGGGTGGCGCAGTACTCCAGCGCCTGGCGGAGCGCCTTGGCATTCTCGGCGCAGAGCCCGGCCAGCTTGCGCAGTCGGTCCGCCCTCGGAAGCCGGGCCACGGAGGTGGCGGTGGTCGTGCGAAAGCGTATCGGCTCCGATGCAAACTGGCAGCAGAGCCCGAGACGGAGTCCTCTTGCGGTGGGCTGGGGCGGGGGAGGAGTGCCGGGCTTCATGCTCATCCCCTTGACTGGACCTGTCCGAGCCCGCCGTCGACGCCGATCACCTGTCCCGTGACCCATGATTGGTCGGGGTGGAGCAGCCACGCGATGGCGGAGGCGACCTCATCCGCTTCGCCGATGCGTCCCAGGGGATGCATCGCGGCGGATGCCTTGAGAACAGCCTCGTTCTGGACGAGGGACTGCGTCAGTCCGGTGCGGGTCAGGCCCGGGGCGACGCAGTTCACCCGGACGCCCTGCCGCGCGTAGCTGGCGGCGGCTGCGAGGGCGAGCCCTTCCACCCCGGCCTTTGCGGCCGATATCGCCTCGTGGTTCGGGAGACCGCGCCGGGCGGCGACGGAGGAGCAGAGCACTATAGACCCGCCCCCGGTCTGTCGCATGAGAATGCGCGTCGCGCTGCGGATTGTGTGGAACGCCGTGGTGAGGTTGGTGGCGAGGGTCTCCGCAAACTCGGTATCCGTGACCAGGTGCGCTGGCTTCAGGAGGATCGATCCCGCGCAGTTGACGATCCCCTCGAGTCGTCCATGGGAGGCAACCGCCTGGGAAAGCAACGCCTCGACGGCCGCTGGGTCACGTGCGTCCAATTCACGGGCCTCTGCGCCGGTTTCCGCGGCGGTGGCCTGCAGTCGGGCGGGGTCGCGTCCGGCGATGAGAACAGGGCGTCCGGCGACCGCCAGTCGGCGCGCCGTGGCGGAGCCGATTCCGCCCGACCCGCCGATAATCACGTAAACTCCGCATTTAACTTCGCTCATGGCATCTGGTCGGGGCGGCGTTCAAGCCGCACCGTCCGCCAAGCTAGCGCGCGATTTGCGAAGCGCCAGAGCGGGAGACTGATTTCCGGCTCCTCCTCAGACCGGGCGCCCGTGCCGGAGTTGGGTTGGAACGAGGGTGATCCGCCCTCCAACCCCTTCAGGCGTGTATTGAGTGAGTTGCAGGGGATGAGCCGATCGAGTCGGGCTTCGGAAGGTGTGTTGGGGGGAAACTGCTCGAAAACAAGATGGTCGGGGCGGTGAGATTTGAACTCACGACCTTCTGAACCCCATTCAGACGCGCTACCAAGCTACGCTACGCCCCGACCATGGAGACTTCCTGCGGTCGCCCGCCGGAAGCGACGGTCACTATGCTGCAGGCATGTGCCCGATTCAACCGGAAACTTCATGGTTTGTTGTTTCCCCCTTTACGGCTCTCTGGCCAAATGGATCCGATGATCGCGTTGCTCGATTATGGCTCCGGCAACCTTCGCAGTGTCGAAAAGGCGCTTCGGAAGGTGGGGGCCGACGTTCAGGTGACCACCCGTCCGGAGGGGATGCGGGATGCCCATGGGGTTGTGCTCCCCGGGGTCGGCGCCTTCGACGACTGCCTCGGAGCGCTCCAGCGCCAGGAGTTGTTGGCGGCGGTGAAGGAGTTCATCCGCTCCGGCCGGCCGTTCCTCGGGATCTGTGTCGGGTATCAGGCATTGTTCGACCGGAGCGAGGAGTTCAACAGCTGCGCTGCCGGGCTTGGCATCTTTGGGGGGAACGTGGTGCGGTTCGCCGCGGCTCCCGGGCTCAAGATCCCGCAGATTGGGTGGAACCAGATCGAGATCACCCGTCCTGAGTGTCCCCTGTATGCGGGGATTCCCAACGGAAGCCACGTTTACTTTGTTCACAGTTTCTTCCCGCAGCCAACGGATCCTGGGATCGTCGCGACGAGCACCACCTACGGTCAGCCGTTCGCCTCCTCGGTGTGGCGGGAGAATGTCTACGCCACCCAGTTCCATCCTGAGAAAAGCCAGGGGGTCGGGCTCCGGTTCCTCAAGAACTTCGTCACCCTCGTGGGGAGTTGAACCGCTAAGGGGACGGAAGGAACGCTATGGTGGGGACCGGGACTGCAGGGTTCTTTTTCGGAGCAATTCCTCAAGCCCTCTTCGGAACATCGCGTTCCTTAGGTCCCCTTTGCGGTTGAACGTTCCCCGCCCGGGCCGGCCGGA
>DMJJ01000606.1:0-1661 GCA_003452185.1 Verrucomicrobiales bacterium
GCCGCGGCAAGCGCCGACTCATCCTTGTCCCAGAGGCTGACCCGCGCCCCGGAGTTGAGGAGGCGGCGGGCGATGGCAAGCCCGATGCCGCGGGCCCCCCCGGTGACAATTGCATTCTGGCCCGTCAGGTCGATCTGGTTCATGGCCCGGGAGCATGCCCCGGGGCCCGGGGCTTGGGGAGTCAGAAGTGACGGGAGGGTCAACGACGGGTCTCAGCCGGCGCGCCGGAGAGGCGGGATCACGGTCTGGAGGATGATCCAGAGATCCTGAGCCAGCGAGGCCCGGCGGGAGTACTCCAGGTTCAGTGCGATTTTCCGCGGGATGCACTCCTGGACGTAGAAACTTTCGGTGTCGGGGGCGGTCGCCAGCAACTCCTCCTCGTTCCTGAACTCGAGCGTCGCAAGGTCGGTGATCCCCGGCACAAGCTCGAGGATGACACGCTGGTCCGCCGTATAGCGGTCGACGTACCGTGGAACCTCGGGCCGCGGGCCGACGAAGCTCATCTCGCCGCACAGGACATTCAACAGCTGGGGGAGCTCGTCGAGCTTGCTCTTGCGGAGAAGCCGGCCGATGCGGGTGATCCGGGGGTCTCCGTCCCGGGTCACGCTGAGCCCCAGCTTGTCGGCGTTGACCACCATGGTGCGGAACTTCCAGATTCGAAACGGCCTGCCATGCCTGCCAACCCGCACCTGGCGGTAGAACACCGGCCCGCAGTCGGACGCCTTGACCAGCAGGGCAATCAGCACAAGGAGAGGCCCCGTCGCCACCAGCCCCAGCGCGGAGACCCCGAGGTCAAACGTTCGCTTGGCGACCGGGTTCGTCATGCGCGGGAGGGTGGGCCTGGAGGCGCCGGCTGCACAGGGTCACTTGCGCCCGGCCCTGAGAACCTCTGTCAGGCTCTGCACCACGAAGTCGAGCTGCCCCTCGTTCATGTCCGGGAAGAGCGGCAGGCTGATGATCTGGGGATAAAGCCCCGCGGCCTGCGGCAGCTCCTCCGGCCTGTAGCCGTAGGTCTCGCGGTAATACGGGTGCATGTGCAGCGGCATCCAGTGGACGCTGGTCCCGATGCCCCGCTGCTTGAGTTGCTGGATCACCTCGGCACGATCGATCCGAAGACGGTCAAGCTTCAGCCGGATCACGTACAGGTGCCAGGAGTGCACCCGGTCGGGATGGGCCTTTGGCAGGATCACCTCTTCGAGAGTCCCGAGCCGCCGATGGTATTCCTCGGCGAGCGCCGTTCTGCGCCGGTGGAGATCGTCCGCCCGGCGAAGCTGGTGAAGGCCGATGGAGGAGGCGACGTCCGTCAGGTTGTACTTAAACCCGGGGGCCACGATCTCGTAATACCAGGAGCCGTCCGCGGTGAACCGCTTCCACGCATCTCTCGAGATCCCGTGCAGCGACATGATCCGCATCCGGTCCGCCAGGGCATCCTCCTGGGTGCAAGCCATCCCCCCTTCGCCGGTGGTGATGGTCTTGTTGGCGTAAAAGGAGTAGCAGCTGATGTCGGCGGCGGTCCCGACGCTCTTCCACGGCTCCGAGGGGTTCTCCCGGTAGTGGGCGGGGCAGCAATGGGCCGCATCCTCAATGACCTTGAGCTGGTACTTGCGGGCCAGCGCCGTGATGCCTGGGACATCCACCACCTGGCCCCCGTAATGCACGGG
>DMJJ01000606.1:1973-10471 GCA_003452185.1 Verrucomicrobiales bacterium
TCGATGTTGAAGTCCTCCGTCCTGCAATCCACCAGGAGCGGCTTGGCGTTGAAGTAGCGAACCACCTCGGCCGTGGCCGCAAAGGTCATCGTCGGCACCACCACGGTGTGCCCGGCCTGGATTCCCACGGCCTCCAGGGCAAGGTGAAGCGCCGCCGTGCAGGAGTTCACTGCAATGGCATGTTTTTGCCCTATGTAGCGGGCAAATTCTGCCTCGAACTGCTTGGTCTTCGGCCCCGTTGTCAGCCAGCCATGCTGAAGGGTGTCGACCACCTCATCGATCTCGGCCTTGCCGATGCTCGGCTTGTAAAACGGTACGTTCTGCATGTTTGGTGACGAGCTCAAGGGTCGCTTTCCGGCCTGCCATCCCGATTTGTCCACGCTGGAGACAGCCTCAGGACAGTCGCTGGCCTGCAGTGGGGCAGAGTGCGGGCACGGCCCGCCCTGCATCCGTCTGATAGGCCCAACGGGGGCCCGCAGCAACCCAAATACTGCGGCCCCTTCATCCATCGGCAGAAAGTCCCGTTCCATGATTCGTGACCCGCCCGTTGGGTTCCCCCCGGGGGGGAGGCCTCTCTCCAGGCGCTCTCCAGGGTCATGGGAAGGCCGGCAGGAGGCTTCCCCCCCGGGGGCTCGATGGCGTCCAAGGGTTTGGCACCCGCTCTGCTCCCATAACAGGGTCGACTGCGAGGCCTGCCTCCTTCTCGTGGGGGAGGGGGATGCCCCCCCCGGGGTAATAGACCGTGGCCTGCGGATCGATGAGAGACGAGACGAGACGAGACGAGACGAGACGAGCGGGAGCGAGAGCCTATGACTGCCAAAGATGCCGTTTACTTCAGCATCATTGCCCTGACGGCGGTGGTTTTCTATTGGACCGGTTTCTACGGCGGCTTCAACGCCACGCTCCGGATCCTGCGGCGTCAGGAGGAGGAGGAGGAGCGCCGCGCCGTCGATTTTGAACCGGCAGGCCAGCTCATGCCCCCCATGGCAATGGGACGCGGGGGCGAGGGGCTTTCCCTGGAAGGGGTCCCCGCGCGGGTCTCACACCCCGCACACGGGAGTGGGTCCATGGCCCAGGGCGGGCTTGGGCTTCCCGCGTCGAACGTTTACTTCGGTCGAAACTGACCTGCTGACCCGGTTCCCTCACTTCCACCCGACGGGCCTCCACGGGAGGACCGCTACGGGATCAACCGCGTCCGATAATACTGCCGGGTTGGAATCTTGCCGACCGGAAGGCTCTGCAAGTAGGTGATCGTCCCCCCGGAATCGAGAAACTCCAGATACGGCCCGGAAACCCAGGCTCCCGAGGCCGGATCCCCGCACGAGTCGATGACGAATCGCTGGTCCGTTTCCCCGCCCAGGAGGAAAAGATTTTCCGCGGTTCCGTCCAGCAGGTTAAGGGTTTGACCAAACTCCAGCAGTGCCACGGGGTCGCAGCACGGCGGGGTGGAGTTGCGAAGGATCACCCCTTCCTGTCCCACCATCACGAGGCGGTTCCCACTGGCCGAGATTCCATAAAGATCCCGGTACGTGAACGGATTGAGCACCGTCCAGTTCGTGTAGTCCTCGCTTCCCAGGACGGTGCCGGATTTTCCCACCACCACGCAGAGGGTGCCGATCCACGCGACGTCCGTAAGGAACTCCAGGCTCCCGGTCGCGTGCGCGGTCCAGGTTTCCCCATCGAGGCTGGTCAGCATCGTCCCGGCCTCCCCGACCATCGCCAGCAGCCCGGCATGCGCCCGGATGCGGAAGAGCCAGGCACTGGAACGAAGGGAGCCGCGCCTCCAGACGATCCCGTTGAGGCTCGTGAGGAGAGTCCCTCCCTGCCCGCAGGCTGCGAACCCGCTCCCCCATGCGGTCACCCCCGAGAGCAGGTTCGTCGTCGGGCTGGGCCGATGCGTCCAAAGGCTCCCCTCGGTGCTGGTGAGAACCTCGCCGTTGTCCCCGGTAACGACGTAGAGCCCGCGTCCGGAGGCGACCCCGTGCAGCTGGTTGGTGGTGGGGCGTGGGTCAAGGTCGAGCCAGAGGGTCCCATAGGTCGAGGCGGGAAGGCTGGTCAGGATCGTGCCGGCTCCGGTGTCGACCGGCGTGAGGATGTTGGTCACCCAGTTGGGACTCCGGAGGAGGGCTCCGCGGGTTCCCACCGCGACCAGGAGGTTTGAGTCCCCGCCGATCCCGAGCAGCGTGGTGTTGGTGACACCGCGTGGGACGAGTTCCAGGCTCCAATCCACCCCATCGCCGCTGGTCAGGATCGCCCCGTTCTGTCCGATGGTGGCGAAGAGACCGTTCTGAAAGGCAACCTCCGAGAGGAACGGGCGGATCGAGGGGGCGATCTCCGCCCATGCAAACGGGAGCGTCTCGGAGCCCCTGCGCCCCTCGGTCAGCAGCCCCCCGCGGCCTGCCAGGAGGAAATAGTTCGTGAGCGGAAGGGAGGCGTAGTAGGTCCCGGGCGGGGCTGGCGCGGTCGCCCGCCCCAGCTGGTCAACCCAGGGGGCCCCCTTCTCGCTGAGCAGCAGCTCGGAAGTCCCGCCCACCAGCCGGGTCGACCCCGACAGGGTGCCGACCCAGAGGTCGTTCGTATGGCCCGTCGACTCCAGGACCCAGGCCCCGCCTCCGCTGCGTGAGGCGATTGCCCCGGCCCTTCCCACGGCCAGGTAGTCCCCCCCCCGCGCCGTGACTCCCAGCCAGTCGCCTGACCCCACGACCCCGCGCGTCCAGTTCGTTCCATCAGGGCTGGAGAGAATCGCACCGGCATCCCCAACGGCCACGAATCCTGCGGTTCCCCACGCGACCCCGCTGAGGTAGTCGGCGTAAGGGGTCGCCTGGCGCCTCCAGATCGCGCCATCCGGGCTCAGGTAAATCGCCCCGAGATCCCCCACGGCCACGATCAGCGCCGGGCTCATCGCCACCCCCTCGAGCCAGTCCTCCGTCGGACCATCGAGCAGTTGCCCGGGGGTGACGGGATCCAGTTGCTCGATCCCATCCGAGTACAGCACGGTGCCCGCCTCGCCCACCAGGACCAGTCGGCCCGAGGGGGTGAACAGGGCGCCCCGGAGCGCTGCCTCAAGGCCTGTTTCCCTGGGGATCCAGGTGACGAGGTCGTCGCTGTAGTGGAGTAGACCCCGTTCCGACACCGTGACCGCGCGGCCCCGGGACGGGTCGTGGGCGATTGCGAACACGTTGTTCCCGTGGGGGAGCGGATTGGCCCACCGGGGGTGCCAGGGAATTGGAACGCCTGCCAACGGCCGCCCGGCGAAGAGCAACAGTTTCAGGGCGACGAGGAGAATGGTCCGGATGCCGAGCCGCGGCATGATACAAAAGCCGCTGGAATCCGACCGTGCGGCTGTGGGCGAAGCTACCATTCCACCCCCCGGTTCGCCAGCCGTCATTTCGCTGGGGCAGGCGTCCGGCAAGGGGACTTCAGCCTGGGTAGAAACTGCCCGGATCCCCCCGGGCGGTTTGTTCCGTGGGGGGGAGGTTTCTCCATCGGCGGAGTGTCTGCCAACGGGTTGCGTCGGGTTCGGGGAGGCCGAGGAACTCACCTAAATTTGGCATCAGTCCGGCTTCCCCGCCCCGCGATGCTTGTTCCAAAGGCATGTCCTGCCCCGTCCTGCCGGCTTGCGGCGGCCCTCCTGCTTGGGGCCTTTCTGGCCTTCCACGCCGATGCCCAGGCCCCCACGGCCCCCCTCGACGTGCAGGCTGAGCTGCGTCAGCTCCGGGAGCAGAACAGCTCCCTTCAACAGCAGCTCCAGCGGCAGCAGGCCATGATCGAGGAGCTCAGCCGACGCGTCTCCGGGCTTGCCCCGGTTGCCGCCCCCCTTCAGCCGACTGGCGGCTCCGGGATGGTTGCCTCCGGGGCCGGGGCTGCACCCCGTCCGGAGCCCTCACCCGCAACGGGCGCGGGGGGAGAGTCCGGCTTTTCCCTGGGACGGGTCCACATCAGCGGGGAAGGGGCGGTCGGGTTCTTCGAGTCGCAACACCGGGGGCAGTTCCCCAACTCGGAGCTCCGGGTCGATGAGGCGAAGCTGTTTGTCGAGGCCCCCGTCTGGGGTGAGGTCTATTTCTTCAGTGAGCTCAACATCATCACCCGTGAGGAGTCGAGCTTCAGCCTTCGCCCCGGCGAGCTCTACCTGGACGTGGAGGATGTCTCCCGGCTCTGGGGGCGTGAGCGGCAGATGAACCTCCGTCTCGGGCGGATCGACATCCCGTTCGGCGAGGAATACCAGGTGCGGGATGCCATCGACAACCCCCTGATCTCCCACTCGATCATGGATCTCTGGGGGGTGGACGAGGGCGTTGAGCTGTATGGCACGGTTGCCGGTGTGAGCTACGCCCTTGCCGTGCAGAACGGGGGACATGATGTCCTCCGCGACTACAATTCGGACAAGTCCGTGACCCTGCGTGTGGGGGGGGATCCCGCCCCCTGGCTTCACGCGAGTGTGAGCGCCATGCGCACCGGGGCGCTCGACGTCCGAAACGACAAGCTCTCCGAGCTCTGGCTCGGGTCCGGGTTTGTCCGGCCGCTTGGCGGGGCCCAGACCGTCACCTTCGGGGCCAATGTGCTCGAGGGGGATGTCCGGCTGAAGCTCCACAGGACGACGATCAAGGGCTCGGGCGGCATTTTGACCTACGATGACAATGACCCGCTGGCCAACAACTGGCGCCGGGTCGCCTACTATTCCGTGGAGGCCGAGCAGCCCGTGTACGGGCGGCTGTATGCAGCTGCCCGATGGAGCCAGGTGTTCTCCGGGGGCGGATTCCCGATCTCCGGCGGGGGGAACGTAGGGCTCTACGGCTTCGGGCCGGCCATGACCACCGAGCTCCATCGCGCAAGCATCGGCCTCGGCTATCGCTGGAACTCCCACCTGAACGCCAAGGCGGAATACTCGACCGAGCGGGGCCACACCCGGATCGGCCGGGTGCGGGAGTTCGAGGACTTTGTCTCCGCGGTGGTCGCGTTCGGATTCTAAACCTTATGAGAGCCCTGTTCCTTGCCCTGCTGCTGTCCTGTGGGTTGATCCCAACGCCGCTCGTCGCAGCCACCCTCACGGGGGTCGTCCGCGCCCACGGGAAGGAAGGAGCCGAGCCCGAGGCCGGGGGAGGGCAGTACGGGAGCCGGAAGTACAAGTTCGCCGAACGGGTGGACTACTCCTCCCTGCGGGACTTCGTGGTGTTCATCGTCGGCCCTGTGGCCACGAACACGCCCGGCACTCCGGCCGCGACGGGGCGGGCCGCCCCGCACCGGATCGACCAGCGGGGCGCCGTGTTCAGCCCTCATATTCTCCCGGTAATGGCGGGAGAGGTGGTCGAGTGGCCGAACAGCGATGAGATCTTCCACAACGCGTTCTCGATCTCCGATGCCAAGGAATTTGACCTTGGGCTCTACAAGGCCCCGGAGTCAAAGAAGGTGACGTTCGACAAGGCGGGCCGGGTGGACGTGTTTTGCTCCATCCACAAGTCGATGAGCTGCGTGGTGCTGGTCCTGGAGAACCCGTTCTTCGCGACCACGGACGCCGCGGGGCGGTTCGCCATCCCAGGGGTTCCTCCCGGAAAGTACAAGCTCAAGGCCTGGCATGAACGGGTCCCTCCGCAGGTGCGCGAGGTGGTGATTCCCGACGGCACCGCTGCGGCCGGGGAGATCGCGATCGACTTCAGCCTCGGGATCACCGGGCTCCCCCAGCCGTAGATGCGCATCAGCTTCCAGACCCGCGTCCTCCTCCCGGTGCTCTGCATCATGGGGCTGCTTGCCCTGGTCCCGCTCGGGATGCTGAGCCACACGATGTCCACCCAGCTCGAGCTGACGGCCGCCCAGACCCTCGCCGCCAACGATGCGGTGTTCCAGAACCTCCAGTCGATCCGGTCGCGAAACCTGCTGCTTCGCTTTCAGTCCGTTCCCAAGGAGCCCCGCTTCAAGGCCGTCCTTCAGCTCTCCGATCCCGGGACCCTCCGGTTCCTGTTCACCGAGCTGTGCGAGGAGATGGGCTCCGGCACCGTGCTCTTGCTGGATGCCGAGTCCCGTGTCTCGGCCAGCGCGAGCCTCGACCCCCGGTTCGTGGCCGCGGAGCTTCCGGCCGCCGCCGGGGGGCTTGTCGAGCGGGCGCTCGCCGGGGAGCCGGGGGCGTCGATTGGCGCGATCAACGGCCACCTCTTCGACCTGGTGGCCATCCCCGTGGTGCGCAGCTCCGGGGCCGCCGGAGTGGTGGTTTTTGCGATCGCCGTCGGGGAATCGGCCGCACGGGAGTTCACCCAGCTGACCCGGAGCCACGTGGTGCTGCTCTCCGGGGAGTCGGTCGCGGTCGCCACCATCGGCCCTGCACACGGCGGGGGCCCCGGGGAACCGGCCGAGCTCCATACCCTCCTCTCCTCAAAGGCCTCCTCAGGACGGGTGCTCCTCAAGGGGGAACATTTCATGTACATGGCCGGTCGCCTCACGCGCGAGGAGGGGGCCGCCCGGGCCCGGTACATCCTTCTCTCCTCGTACGAGGCCCCGCTCCAGGCGCTCCGGTCCGTGGAGAGGAGCTTCCTCTGGGCCCAGCTCATCGGGATCCTCGGTGGCGGAATCTTCGTTTGCGTCGCGGTGCGGCGGGTGACGCGCCCCCTGCGCGATCTCCGGGACACGGCCGAGGCCGTGGGACGGGGGGACTTCTCCCGCAGCCTGGAGGTGACCTCCAATGACGAGTGCGGCGACCTGGCCGAGGGGTTCAACCGGATGATGCGGAATCTTGAGGCCTCGCGCTCCGAGCTCCAGCAGGCCGTGGAAACGCTCCGCTCCACCCAGGTGCAGCTTGTTCAAAGCGAGAAAATGCGAGCCATCGGCACCCTGGCCGGCGGGATCGCCCATGACTTCAACAACATCCTCGGCGCGATCCTCGGGTTCTGCGAGCTGGCGCTTGAGGATGTCGACCCCGCGACGCGAACCGCCCGCAACCTCCGCCAGGTCCACAAGGCCGGCCAACGGGCCCGCGAGCTGGTGCGCCAGATCCTGACCTTCGGGCGGCAGAGCGAGCCGCAGCGCAGCTCGGTGAAGCTTTCCGCCATGATCGACGAGGTGCTGAAGCTCCTCCGGGCCAGCATCCCCGCGTCGGTGGAGCTGGTCACGCGGCTCGAGACGGATGCCGACACGGTGGTGGCCGATCCGACGCAGCTTCACCAGGTGCTGATGAATCTCGGGACCAACGCCAGCCACGCCATGCGCGCCACCGGCGGCCGGTTCACCGTCTCCGTCGCCGGGTGCGTCGTCCCGGCCGGCGGCCTCGCGGAGCTCCCCTCCCTGCCGCCCGGCACCTACGTCCGGCTGACGGCCGAGGATACGGGCCACGGAATGGACCGGAGCACGCTGGAGCGGGTCTTCGAGCCGTTCTTCACCACCAAGCCGGTGGGGGAGGGGACGGGGCTCGGCCTCTCCGTGGTTCATGGAATCATCAAGAACCACGGGGGTGAGATCACCGTGCGGAGCGTGGTCGGGCAGGGAACCGCGTTCGACATTTACCTTCCACGGGCCGAGGCCGCGGGGTCCGCGGCCCCCGCCCCCGAGGCGCTCAACGCCCCGGGATCCGGCACCCTGATGGTGGTCGACGACGAGGAGGCCCTGGTCGGCATGATGGAGCAGAAGCTCGGTCGCCTGGGCTACCGGGTGGTTCCGTTCCAGTCGAGCCTCGAGGCGCTTCGCGAGCTGCGGGCGGATCCCACCCGGTACGCCGCCCTGATCACGGATCACCACATGCCCCATCTCACCGGGAGGGACCTGGCGGCCGAGGCGGAGCGACTCGCCCCCGGGATCCCGGTCTTCCTTTGCAGCGGCGCCGCCGAAGCCCCGCGGTCCGGCGAGACCCTGCCGGCAAACGTCCGGGAATGGGTTCTCAAGCCGATCGATTTTCCGCGGTTTGCCAACACCCTGCGGCAGGCCCTGGAG
This sequence comes from Verrucomicrobiales bacterium, assembly GCA_003452185.1. Taxonomy (GTDB): domain Bacteria; phylum Verrucomicrobiota; class Verrucomicrobiia; order Limisphaerales; family UBA11320; genus UBA11320. The sequence goes on from DMJJ01000606.1 coordinate 9,885, forward strand.
TCCGCCCCCGCCCAACCCCACCACCAGCCATGAACCCCCGCGGCGCTCGCTCACGCTTCATCCCATGAAACGCATCCTGGTCATCGACGACGACGAACAAGTGCGCGCCCTGTTGCTGGAAATCCTTGAACGGGCCGGCTTCGGCGTGGTCGAGGCGGCCAACGGCGTCGAGGGGATCAACCGCTACCGGGAGGAGCCGACCGACGTCGTCATCACCGACATCATGATGCCGGAAAAGGAGGGGGTGCAGACCATCTCGGAGCTTCGGAAGGAGTTCCCGGGGGTGCGGATCATCGCCATCTCGGGCGGGGGACGCAACGTGGCACGCGACTACCTTCCGGTGGCCGCGCGTCTGGGGGCCTGTCGAACCGTCGCCAAGCCGTTCTCAAGGCAGGAAATCCTCGAGGCGGTCAACGTCGCCCTCGCCCCCTGCCCTGGAAGGGCCTCACCGACGAGCAGCGCCGTTTCCAGGCCGACAAGATGGCCGTCCACGCCGCGATGGTGGACCGCATGGATCAGGACATCGGGCGTATCGTCGCCCAGGTCAAGGCGATGGGCGCGCTGAACGACACCCTCATCCTCTTCCG
>DMJJ01000560.1 GCA_003452185.1 Verrucomicrobiales bacterium
AGCAGCTGGCGCTCAACTCCGGGGTGGCCGCCATCGGGATCCTGATGCTGCTGAGCGTGGTGTTTGGCAACTGGCGCAACCTGCTCCTCGTGCTTGCCAATCTTCCCTTCGCGCTCGTCGGGGGGATCCTTGCCCTGGCCTTCACCCGCTGGGTGACCGCGGGGGAGGGGCCCGGGGTGAGCGTGGGGTCGCTGGTCGGATTCGTGACCCTGTTTGGGATCACGACACGGAATTCGATCATGCTGATCTCCCATTTTGAGGGGCTGGTGGCGATGGAGGGTCTGCCGTGGAACCGGGCCACCGCATTGCGCGGCGCCTCCGAGCGGCTGATCCCGATCTCGATGACCGCCCTGGTCACCGCCCTCGGGCTGCTTCCCCTGGCGCTCGGGGCCGGGGAGGCGGGGCGGGAGATCGAGGGGCCGATGGCGATCGTGATCCTTGGGGGGCTCCTGACCTCCACCGCCCTGAACCTTCTGGTGCTTCCGGCGCTGGCCCTGCGGTTCGGCCGGTTTGCGCCCCCTGCACCGGATGCGGTTGAGGGGTGATCCGGAGGGCCTTGCGGCATTGGCCTGCCTTCCCGCGGGGGACGGGCCGGGGGGCGGCTAGCGCCTGGCGGTCGCGAGTTGCTCCAGCCTCTTCCCCGCCTCCAGAAGGGTCTCCTCCCGCTTGGCGAAGTGAAACCGGACGTACCGGTGCTCCTGCTCCCGGAAAAAGCTCGATCCCGGCACGCCTGCGACCCCGATCTCGCGCACCAGCCACTCCGAGGCCTCGGTGTCGCGGGCAAATCCAAGCGAGGAGATGTCGACCATGACATAATACGCCCCCTGGGGCTCGGTGAAGGGGAGTCCCGTCTTGCGGAGGCACCGGAGGAACACCTCCCGCTTTCGGGCGTAGAGGTCGCGGAGCCCGGTGTAGTAGTCGGCGGGGAGCTCGAGCCCGGCGACCGCCGCCTCCTGGAGCGGTGCCGCCGCCCCCACGGTCAGGAAGTCATGCACCTTGCGCGCCTGGGCGATCACCCCGGGCGCGGCCTGCACGTAGCCCAGCCTCCAGCCGGTGATGGAATAGGTCTTGGAAAGCGAGTTGCAGGTGATGGTCCGTTCAAACGCCCCCTCCAGCGCCGCGCAGTGGACATGCTCCCGGGGCTCGAAGACGATGTGCTCGTACGGCTCGTCCGTGATGACGAAGGCATCATGCTGCTCCGCCAGCTCGAGGATCTCCTGCAGCTCCCCGCGGGTGAACACCTTGCCACACGGGTTCGAGGGATTGCAGACCACGATGGCCTTGGCCCCCTGGGCGAAGGCGCGGGCCAGCTCCTCCCGGTCGAACTCGTACGTCGGGGGCCGGAGCGGCACGTAGATCGGACGGGCCCCGGAGAGGATGGCATCGGCGGCGTAGTTCTCGTAGAACGGGGAAAACACGATCACCGGGTCGCCCGGGTTGCAGGCGGTCATCATCGCCACCATCATCGCCTCCGTGCTCCCGCAGGTGACGACCAGGTGCTGGTCGGGATCGATTCCCAGCCCGGTGAATCGCGTGATCTTCCGGGCCAATGCCTCCCGGAACCGGGGGGCGCCCCAGGTGACTGCATACTGGTGGTGGGGTCCACGGGTGGCCCGCTCCAGGGCGGCAAGCAGCTCTTCCGGTGGATCAAAGTCGGGGAACCCTTGGGCGAGGTTCACGGCCCCGTGCCGGTTGGCGAGCCGGGTCATCCCGCGGATGACCGATTCGGTGAACACGGCGAGTCGGCTGGCAGTTTTCGGCATACAAAGCACCGACGATACCCGATCCCTCCCCTCACGATCAACCGGAGGATCCAACCCCGGGTCGTTTTGCCTTCTTTCCCTCGGGCGGCCCGGGTAGAACGGTTCCCAGCCCCCGAGGCCGGCTGCCCCGGGCGTCGGGGCGTTTCGATGACTCACACCTCCACATTCCTCCATGACCTCGCGGTGACGATGATGGTGGCGGGGCTCGTGACGGTGATCTTCCGCCATCTCCGCCAGCCCGTCGTGCTGGGGTACATCCTGGCCGGGGTGCTCATCGGTCCCCATACCCCGCCGTTCCCGTTGATCCGGGACGAGTCCTCCATTCACACCCTGTCCGAGCTTGGCGTGGTGCTGTTGATGTTCTCCCTCGGCCTTGAGTTCAACCTCCGCAAGCTCCGGCAGGTCGGGCTGCCCGCGTTTGTGGCGGCCTCCCTGGAGATCGTCCTCATGGGCTGGGCCGGGTATGAGATCGGCGGCCTCTTTGGATGGTCGGGGATGGACCGGGTCTTCCTGGGGGCGATCCTTTGCATCTCCTCCACCACGATCATCGTGAAGGCCCTCGGGGAGCTTGGGCGGGGGAAGGAGCCGTTCGCGCAGCTGATCTTCGGCATCCTGGTGATCGAGGATCTGCTGGGGATCGCCATGATCGCCCTGCTGTCGGGAATCGCCGCGACGGGGCATCTCACCCTTCCGGAGGTGGTGACGACGGTGAGCCGGTTGGTGGTGTTCCTTGTGGTCTCGCTCGTGGCGGGGTTGGTCGTGGTGCCGCGGCTTCTGGCTCACGTCGGGCGGTTCCGGAGCAACGAGATGCTCCTGGTGACGGTCCTGGGGCTCTGCTTTGGAATGTCGCTCCTGGCGCTCGAGTTCGGTTACAGCGTCGCCCTCGGGGCCTTCCTCATCGGCGCCGTCATCGCCGAGGCCCGCGAGGTTCACCGAATCGAGGGGCTGATCGAGCCGGTGCGGGATATGTTCAGTGCCGTGTTCTTTGTCTCGATCGGCCTCCTGATCGACCCCGCGACGGCGTTCAAGCACTGGCTTCCGATCCTGGTGATCTCCCTCGGCGTGGTGTTGGGAAAAGTCGTTTCCTGCGCGCTCGGGGCATTCCTCGGGGGAAATGACACCCGCACCTCGCTCCGGGTGGGGATGGGGTTGGCGCAGATCGGCGAGTTCTCCTTCATCATCGCGGCGCTCGGGCTCTCCCTCCGGGTCACGAGCGATTTTCTATACCCTGTGGCAGTCGCCACCTCGGCCATCACCACCCTCCTGACCCCCTATCTGATCCGCCAGTCCGACGGCGTGGTGGGGCTGTTCGACCGGGTCGCCCCCCGGCCCCTGGTCCGGTCGCTGGAACTCTACACCCGGTGGGTCGGGGCCCTGGGGGGGGCCAGGCATACCACCCTGGCCGCCCGGCTCACCCGGCGGTGGTTCTGGCAGATGGCCCTCAACGCGACCCTCATGGCGGCGGTGTTCATCGGGGCGGTCTACCTGGGGCAGCACCCTCCCGGCTGGATCGCCGCGGCGGGGCTTGGGGAGGAAGCCCTCGGTGGTCTGCTCTGGCTTGCCGCGGCTCTGCTCTCGATGCCGATGTTCATCGCCACCTTTCGCAAGCTTCAAGCCCTGGGACTGCTGGTCGCCCAGACCCGGGTTCCTTCCGGGCACGGGTCGTCGCGTCGGCACGAGGCGGTACAGGCCGTCGTTGCCCAGGTGATCCCGTTTGCAGGCGCCGCGGGGCTGGGATTGTACATGCTGGTGTTGAGCTCCGGGCTGATCACCACCCCCCGCATGCTTGCGGTCCTGCTGCTTGTGGCGGCGATTATGACGGGGTTTCTCTGGCGGTCGTTTGTCCGGGTTTATTCACGGGCGCAGATCGCGTTCGAGGAAACCCTCGCCGCGCCGCCCCCTCGCGCACCGGCATCGGCGGCTCCCGCCGCCCAGCTCCCGCCGCTGCTGGCGGAGGCGGGACTGGAGCCGTTCCTCGTCGCGGGCGGGGGGGATGTCGCGGGACGCCTGATCCGGGAGCTGGGGCTTCGGGCGGCGACCGGGGTGAGCATCGTTGCGATCCGGCGTGCCGGCGCCTCCATCATCAACCCGGGCCCGGATGAGGAACTCCAGGCGGGGGATGAACTGCTGCTGCTGGGCCGCAGGGACCAGCTTCCGATGGCCCGGGCGTTTCTCCAGGCCCCACCGGCTCCTGCCTGACCCGTGGGGCGGGGAGGGGGCGCGGTCGTCGGGGAATCGGCTATTCCTTCGAGGGACTCAGGTCGAGGGGATAGCTCCTGCCGAGCTGCACCCAGGTTCCCGAGAGCGCGGGCGGGTTGGTCGAGAGGGTGCCGTTGTAGCTGCCGCCGATCCCCGGCAGGTCGAGCGTGAGGTGGTCGCCGGTGAGCCCGACGCGTGTGACGGGAAGGGCGGTATTCCCCTGGTCGAGGCTGTTGAGCGTTGCCGAGCAGGTCCCATCCCCCTCCGCCGCGAGGTGGAAGATCAGCCGGAGCTTCTTCCCCTGCACATTGAGAGTGCCGCTCCAGGCGCCGGCGGCCCGTTTGGCGGCTTCACGGTTTGCGGCAAGCTCCTCGGGGGGAAGGTCCGTCTTCGCAGCCCCGGCGCTCCGGGCGAGCGACCGGTCTCCACGAATCAGGGTGAGCGGCAACTTGGCAGGCCCCTGGCTCCAGGTCCCTTCCAGTTGCTGCCCGTCGCCGCTCAGCTTGGCGACGAAGATGCCTTGTCCCGATTGTTTCAGGTCGATTCGGAGCGTCAGCGCGGTCCCGTCCTGGGTGGCCGAGGCGGGATAGTCCTTGAGCCCCTGATCAAGGCTGTCAAAGGTGGCCCGGTATTTCCCCGGCCCGTCGGCAATCAGGTCGGTCCCGATCCGGAGCTGAAGCTGGCCGACATCGAGCTTCCCGGCCCAGTACCCCGAAAGGTCGGGGCTGGCGGCGGCGGTCGTTCCGGCGGATGGAGCCGGTTTCCCGCACCCCGACAGGCCGAGCAGGGCGGCGAGCAGGATCGTGATCAAGAGGTGAGCCTGGAGGGGTTTCGGTTTGGTCTTCATGCGGTCATGGGGGCCGGGGCGAACCTAGTGGGCCGCCTGCGGGGTGGCGACCCCTTTTTTCCTCCCGGGGGGGCTGTTTGCGGGAACGTCCCGGGGGGCAACTCGGCGGTTGCCTCCGCGGGGAGCGGGCTGTCAGGCTTCGGGCCGGAATCCACCGGCACATGATGATCCTCGGCACATTGGTAAACGGATGCGGCATCCTGATCGGGGGGGCCGTGGGCGGGTTGGGGAAGCGTCCGATTCCCCCCTCCACCCAGGGGAATCTTCGCACCGGCCTGGGCCTCGTCGCTGTCTTCATGGCGATGCATCTCTGCTGGACCCACTTTGGCGGCGGGTTCACCGCCACCCTTCGCCAGTTCGTCATCCTCATGGGGGCCATGACCCTCGGGCGGATCACGGGCCTGAGCCTTGGGCTGCAGCGGGCGTCGAACCATCTGGGGCGCGTCGCTGCGGGACATCTGAATGCCGCGGCCCGGGGTGGGAAGCCGGGGTTCACGGAGGGGTTCCTGACTTGCTCCATCCTTTTTTGTGTCGCCCCGATGTCCCTCCTCGGCCCCGTTCAGGAGGCCCTCGGGGGGGACTGTCGCATCCTCCTGCTGAAGGCGCTGGTGGATGGGATTTCAGTGGCGGCGTTTGTGGCCACCTTCGGCCCCGGGGTGCTCTGGAGCCTGCTTCCCGTCGTGGCCTGGCAGGGATCCCTGACCCTGCTGGCGCGGCTTGCCCTGCCGTGGCTCCAGGGCCACTCGCTGGTGGATCCTGTGATGGCCACCGTCGGGATGCTTCTCTTCTGCGTATCGTTCCTGATGCTGGAGATCCGTCGGGTGGCGGTGGCCGACTACCTTCCCAGCCTGCTGTTCGCCCCGGCCATTGCCTGGTTCTGGCGCTGGGGCTGAGGGTCGCCCCGGCGGCTGGAATAGGCTTTCCCTGCGGTTCGGTTTCCCGTAGACCAAGGCCCCATGCGAACGGGTCGCATTCTCGCCCTCCTTGTGCTGCTGAACGTGGCGGCGATCCTCTATTTTGCCCGCACCCGGCCCGCCGCGGGGCGGGCCACCGGGGAGTCCGCACCGCTGGTCGTGACCCAGTGGATGAGTGTCGCCACGGCCCCCCCGTCCCTCATCCCGCATGCCGGCGGGACCAACGTGTTCCGATGGGGCCAGCTGGAGACCGAGGACTACAAGGAGTTCATCGCGCGGCTGCGGGCGGTCGAGTGCCCCGAGCAGACGATCCGCGACTTGATCATCGCGGATATCGACAAGCTGTACGCCTCCCGCATCCAGGCCCTCCGGCCGATGAGGAAAACGCTCCATTACTGGGAGTCGGAGGAGAGCGAGCTTGCGAACAATCAGGACCAGCGTGAGGTGCAGCGTCGGGAGCGGGAGATCGAGAGGGAGAAGGCCCGCATCGTGAAGGACCTCCTCGGGGTCGACCTGGCCGCGGAGCGCCAGCGGATCCATGGGGCTGCGGACAAGCTCGAGCGTCGGCTTGCCTTCCTCCCCGAGGAACGGCGCGCCGACCTGCGGCACATGGTGGAGTCGCTCGAGGAGCGGGAGCTTGCCCTCAAGGAAAAGGCCTGGGATTCGGGAAGCAGCCTCAGTGCCGGGGACCGTGAGGCGTTGCGGCAGGTTCGGGAGCAGCGGGAGGCGGCGCTGCGCAGCCTGCTCACCCCGGCCGAGCGGGAGCAGTATGATCTTTGGATGTCCCCCACGGCTGAGGCCCTCCGCCATGACTTCTACGGGATGGAAGCATCGGAGGAGGAGTTCCAGGCGGTCTACGCCTTGCGGCGGACGTTCGATGAGGCGTGGCCCGCCGACTCGATCGACACCCAGGATCCCAAGGCGACCGAGGCCTGGGGGGCTGCCTTGCTCCAGCTTGAGGACCGGGTGAAGGAGGCCCTCGGGGAGGAGCGGTTCTCGATGTACCAGCGGGGGCAGGACGGCCGATTCCACGATTTGAACGTCACCGCGAGCCGGTTCTCCCTCCCGCGCGAGAAGGCGGCAGAGGCTTACGAGTACCTGCGGATCTCGGCGGCCGAGAAGTCCCGCGTCCTGGAGAACGGTGCCCTCACTCCCGAGCAGCAGTCGGAGGTCGCCGGCAAGATCGACGCTGAGACCCAGCGGGCCCTGCAGGAGCTCCTGGGCCCCGGGGCTTACCACTACTTCAGCCGGCTGAGCCGGTGACGGGAGCCGGCACGGGCCGTTCCCGCATCCCCCCTGGCCGGCATCCGTGCCCGGCAACAATTTCCGAATTTACAGGCCGCCGATCAGTCCAATCTCCCCGATACGTCCTGTTTATGAAGATGCTGACACGCGCCATCCCGTCCGCCCTGTGCCTCCTGGTTTTGTCGTGCGTGGGGTTGGGGGCGGCCGATGTCGCCAAGGGTTCCACCCTGAAAAAGTCCCCCGCCGGGCGGTCCTTCGAAACGCAGGTCCTTCCGCTGCTCAAGACCTACTGCTTCGATTGCCACGGGGATGGGGCCAGGAAGGGGGACCTTTCCCTCGATGGGTACAAGGATCTCGCCTCGCTCCACCAGGACCGGAAGGTTTGGGAGCAGGTGTTGCAGAACGTCCGCACCTCCCAGATGCCCCCGCCGAAGCGGAAGACCCAGCCGACCCCGGCGGAGCGGGAATCCCTCGCCCGGTGGATCGAGGACGAGCTCTTTCCGGTCGACTGCGACAATCCCGACCCCGGGCGGGTGACCCTGCGGCGGCTCAATCGGGTGGAGTACAACAACACCGTTCGGGATCTGCTTGGGGTTGACTTCCGGCCTGCCGACGACTTCCCGCAGGACGACGTCGGCTACGGGTTCGACAACATGGGGGATGTCCTCTCGATCCCCCCGGTTCTGCTTGAGAAGTACATGGTGGCGGCCGACGCCATCCTCACGGATGCGATCGTGACCGGGGATCCCCTTGAGAAGCGGGTGTTTCGAGTCGAGCCGGAGAACCTGGAGGCGACGACCGCAGTCGATTCCAGGGATGAGGGGTGGATCGCGGTCCTCCGGGAGGGGGAGGTGCGCGCCCGGCTCAAGCTGCCGGCCTCGGGAGACTACATCCTCCGGGTGCGGGCCGCCGGCGAGCAGGCGGGGCCCGATTCTGTCCGGATGGCGCTTCGTCTCGACGACCGTGAGCTTCTCCGCGCGATCGTGCCGGAGGAGCGGAGCAGCCCCCGGATTCATGAGGCCCAGTTTTCCGCCTCCCGGGGGACGCATACCGTGGCGGTTCGCTACCTCAACAACTACGTCAACCAGAAGGACCCGGACCCGAAGAATCGCGACCGGAACCTGCTCCTGCAGGGGCTCGAGATCGAAGGGCCGTTCAACACCGGGCCCGAGGCCCTGCCGGAGAGTCATCGCCGGATCTTCACCCGGGCCCCGGGTCGGGGGGATGGACGGCCTGCGGCCCGTGAGATCCTTCAACAGTTTGCCCGCCGCGCCTGGCGTCGGCCCGTGGAGTCCCGGGACCTGAACCGTCTCATGGCCCTGTACGATCTGGCAAAAGGGCAGGGGGAGTCGTTTGAGAAATCGGTCAAAATCGCGCTTCAGGCCGTGCTTGTTTCTCCCCACTTCCTGTTTCGGGGGGAGCTCCAGCCGGAGCCTGACAACCCCCGACGGGTGCAGCCGATCGACGAGTTTTCCCTGGCCTCCCGGCTTTCCTATTTTCTCTGGAGCACGATGCCCGACGAGGAGCTCTTCCAGTTGGCCGAGTCTGGGCGGCTGCGGCGCAACCTGGATGCCCAGGTCGCCCGGATGCTCCGGGATCCCCGGAGCCGGGCCTTGGTCGACAACTTTGCCGCCCAGTGGCTCCAGACCCGGAATCTCGAGGTTGTGAACCCCGACCGGAAGATGTTCCCGCCCTTCTCCGACGCCCTTCGCCGGGACATGGGACGTGAGACGGCGATGTTCTTCGAGCACGTGATGCGGGAGGACCGGAGCCTCATGGAGTTCCTGGATGCGGACTACTCCTTCCTGAATGAGCGTCTCGCGCGGCTCTATGGCGTTGACGGGGTGACGGGGGAGGACTTCCGGAAGGTCACCCTCCCGGACCGCCGTCGGGGGGGGGTGCTGACCCAGGCGAGCATCCTGACCATCACCTCCAATCCAACCCGCACCTCGCCCGTCAAGCGGGGCAAGTGGGTCATGGAGACGATCCTGGGGACTCCCCCTCCGCCGCCGCCCCCGAATGTTCCTCCGCTGGAAATCGACAAGGATCACCCGCTGACGGGGACCCTCCGGCAGAAGATGGAGCAGCATCGCAACAACCCGGTCTGCGCCTCCTGCCATGAGCGGATGGATGCCATTGGCTTCGGATTCGAGAACTTCGATGCCATCGGGGGCTGGAGGGCCAAGGAGACGGGCGTTGATATCGATGCGTCGGGCATCCTGGCCACGGGGGAGTCGTTCCGCGGCCCCGAGGACTTTAAGCGGGTGCTGATGACCCAGCGCCGGGGGGACTTCCTGCGCTGCGTGACAGAGAAAATGCTGACCTACGCCCTGGGGCGCGGCATCGAGTATTACGACCGGTGCGCCGTGGACCGCATCCTGGGAGGGCTGGAAAAGGGGGAATATCGGTTCTCCGCCCTGGTTCGCGGGGTGGTGGAGAGCACTCCCTTCCAAAAGCGTCGCGGCGAGGGGGATCGGGAGCTTCAGGCCGGCCGTTGAGCCCGGCTTCCGCCGTGCGGCGGGCTCTTCAGCGGATCCCGCGGGCTGCCGATAGTCTGGCTGACGATGGCCCGTTGGCCCCGCTGGGATTCCTGCTCCCGGAGTGATGAGTTCGTTTCCGCCAAACATCCCCGTTGCAGGGCGGCGAGGCTGGGCCTAGGTTCTGCGCGCATGCTTGCGGATCGTTCCTACATGCAGGATTCAGAGGGCCGGGCCGGCCTGAGCGGCACCGCCCGCCTGATGGTCTTGATGGTGGTGGTCTTCATCCTTCAACAGATTGATGAGGTCTTCGTCCGCTCGGGCGTGCAGCGCTACCTGGCGCTCGATCCCTCGCTGGTCCTCAAGGGGTGCGTCTGGCAGTTCTTCACCTACCAGCTGCTCCATGCCGGGCCGATCCACATCCTTTTCAACATGCTGGCCCTTTGGTGCTTCGGCCGGCCGCTTGAGATGCGGTTTGGGGCCCGTTACATGACCCTCTTCTTCTTCCTGTCCGGTGTGGCGGGCGGGCTGATGCATCTTGCGACCGGGTTCCTGATGCAAAACGCGGCCGGTCCCGTGGTGGGAGCCTCCGCCGGCACCTCCGGGCTGCTGGCGGCATTCTGCCTCATGGAGCCGGACGGGATGATCATCCTCTATTTCGTCCCGGTGCGGGCTCGCTACGTCCTGGTGCTGTCGATCGGGCTTTCCCTCTTCTTCATCCTCCGACCGGATGGGAGCAACGTCGCCCACGGGGCTCACCTGGGAGGGTTGCTTGCGGGAATCCTCTTCCTGAGGAAGGGGCTCCCCGGGATCGATTGGATCTCTTCTCTCCGATGGCCTGCAACGGGCCGGAGGGGGGGGCGGCAGGCGGGGGGAACGGGCGCCCCCGGCTGGTCGGCCGAGCCGGTTGCCTCCGCCAAGCCGGTCCCCCGGGGTGATTTCATCTCCCGCGAGATCGACCCCATCCTCGACAAGATCTCAACGCACGGAATCCACAGCCTCACCCCGGAGGAGCGGAAGATCCTCGAGTCCGCCCGGAGTCGCATGAACCAGCGGTAGGATACGGGTTCCTTGAAAGCTGGGGGGGGCGGGTCTGTGCGGCCAAGTTTCTTCTTTCCCGCGCCCCGGTTTGCCAGTTTGCTTTGGGGCGATGATTCAACGGTATTCACGTCCCGCGATGCGGGAGATCTGGACGGAACAGCGCAAACTTGAGATCTGGCTTCAGATCGAGCTCCTTGCCGCGGAGGCGCTGGTGGCGGAGAAGATCGTTCCCCGTGGCGATTTCGCCATCCTGAAGTCGCGGGCGGCGTTTGAGCTTGAGCGGTGCAAGGAGCTCGAGAAGACCCTCAACCACGATGTCATCGCCTTCACGACCTGCGTCGCGGAGCACATCAACCACCAGGCCAGCCGGTGGGTTCACTTTGGTCTCACGAGCAGCGACATCGTTGACACGGCGTTCGCCGTTCAGATGGTCCAGAGTGCCGATCTCCTGATCGAGGGGGTCGAGGCCCTGAGGAAGGTCATCGCCCGCCGCGCCCGTGAGCACCAGTTCACCCCGTGCATTGGACGGAGCCATGGGATCCACGCCGAGCCGACGACCTTCGGGCTCAAGCTGGCCCTGATGTACGACGAGTTTGGACGCGCCCTCGACCGTCTCCGGCGGGTGCGTGAGGTTGCCGGGGTTGGCAAGATCTCGGGCGCGGTTGGCACCAGCGCCCATCTCTCCCCGAGGGTCGAGGCCTTCATCTGCCGCAAGCTGGGGCTTCGCCCCGCGCCCATTGCCACGCAGGTGGTGCAGCGGGACATCCACGCCGAGTACATGGGGGCCCTGGCGGTGATCGGGGCGAGCCTGGAGCGTTGGGCCACGGAGTTTCGTCACCTGCAGCGGACCGAGGTCCTGGAGGCGGAGGAGTTCTTTGCCAAGGGCCAGAAGGGGAGCTCCGCGATGCCGCACAAGCGGAACCCGATCACCTTCGAGCGGATCACCGGGCTGGCCCGTGTCCTGCGGGGCAACGCCACGGCCGCGCTGGAAAACGTCGCCCTGTGGCACGAGCGGGATATCAGCCACAGCTCGGTCGAGCGGATCATCTTCCCCGACTCCTGCACCCTGCTCGACTACATGCTCTCGCTGATGACCCGGATGATCGACGGGCTCATTGTCTACCCGGAGAACATGAAGCGCAACATGGGGCTCTCGCTGGGAATGTGGAACTCCCAGACCGTGCTCCTCGCGTTGATTCGCAAGGGCCTCACCCGCGAGCAGGCATACGAGCGCGTGCAGCGAAACGCGATGCTTACGTGGCAGTCGAAGCATGCCGGCGATGCCGGGGCGGACTTCCTCAAGCAGCTGTTGAGCGACCCCGAGGTGGCGGAGCATTTCGCCGCCGGGGAACTCCAGAAGCTCTGCTCCGTGGACTTTCACTACAAGCAGGTGCGGGCCCGGTTCAAGAGCGTGGGGCTTTGAGGTGCCTTGCAAACCTCCCCGTGGGCCTCGGCGGCCTGCGGGGAGGTTTTAATTTTTTATCCCTGCCCCGGGAAGGGGTTACGTTCCGGGGTGGGGGCGAAGGGGATCAACCGATCCAGCCCATCTGGCGCATTGCAAGGAGACCCGCGCCGAGGGCGATCCGGTACCACCCGAAGAGGACGAAGGTGTTTGACTGAACGAACCGGAGCAGCCACCGCACCACGAGGAATGCCGAACCACAGGCGACGAGCGACCCCAGGGCCACGGATCCCCAGTCGCTCCCGGTGAGGCGGTCGCCGTGGCGGAGCGCCCCGAAGATTTCGAGGCCGCTGGCGGCGAACATGGTCGGGATGCCGACGAGGAACGAAAACTCCGTTGCCGCCGGCCGGGCGATGCCCAGCGTCAGGGCGAACAGGATGCACGCCCCGGAGCGGGAGGTGCCGGGGAAGGCCGCCGCGAGCACCTGGGCGAGGCCGACCGTGAGGGCCACACCCCAGGTGATGTACTGGGTGGTGGTGCGTCCGCGGATGCCGCGCTCGATCCCGAGGATGACGATCCCGCCAACGAGGGTGGCAATCGCGACCGGGAAGGCGGTCTTGGGGAGTTCCCAGTGGAGGACCTTCTTGAGGAGCAGTCCGCCGACCGCGGTGATGAGGAACGCGCTGATCAGCTTGACCAGGTAGTCCCGGGTGGCGGGCTCCCCGCTGCGGGCCACGAGATCGCGGGCCCGCTTGGAGAAGACCGCCAGCACGGCGAGCATGGCCCCGGCCTGGATCACCACGTTAAAGAGCTCGTGGTGCGCCTTGTCGACGGCGGGGTGGAGCCACTGCTCGGCGATCAGGAGATGTCCGGTGGAGGAGACCGGGAGGAACTCGGTCACCCCTTCGATGAGGCCGAGCAGGAGGATGGAGAGCCAGTCAGGCATGGGATGGGGGTCGGGTGTTGGTTCGGGGAGCCGGCGCGGGGTCCGGGGGGACGACCCCGGATCCCGCGCCGCCGTGCGTCGTCACTGTCCGGGGGCCTTTGGGGCGCCGGCCGCCGCCGCGGCCTCGAGCCGTTTCTCGAGTTCCGCGTTCTTCCCGTGGCCGTAGGCGATCGCCTTCTGGTAGTGCCACTGAGCGAGCTTGAACGAGGGGGGCTGCTGGAGGATGTACTCGACGGCGAGGTTGTAGTGGGCGTCGGCGTAGTCGGGGCGAATCTGAAGGGCTTTGCGGAATGCGGTCTCCGCGGGCTCCCGGAGCCCCTTCTGGCTCAAGGCCACGCCCAGGGAGTTCTGGGTGGCCGGGTTCTGCCCGTTGGCCCGCGCGGACCGGCTCAGGGCGTCCACGGCGTCGTCAATTTTCTCCTGCCGGAGGCGGATGATTCCCAGCATGTAGAGGGCGGCCGCATCGTCCGGCGCCACGGCGAGCGCCTTTTGGGCCGCGACCTCCGCCTCGGGGAGCTTCTGCAGCTCAAGCTCCGTGGCAGCGAGGTGGGCCAGGGTGTAGACGTTCTTCTCGTCCTGCTTGAGGGCCTCGGTGAATTTCTTTTCAGCCTCGGCGAAGTTCCCCGCGTTGAAGTCCTTGCGGGCATCGTTCACGAGGTCGAGGGACTGGGGTGCGGGCTGCGGTGTGGAGGGGGCCGACGCCGGGGGCGCGGCCGGCTGCGGCGCGCTGCCGTCGGGTGAGGGGGGGGTCGTGGTGGCCAGGTTGACCTCCAGCCGGCTGAACAGCCCGAGCTCCTGCTCGGTGTACGGGACCGCCTTGGCCTCGAGGGCCTCGAGGCGCGCGCGCAGCGAGGCGACCTCCTTGTCCAT
>DMJJ01000472.1 GCA_003452185.1 Verrucomicrobiales bacterium
ACCGTCGAGACCTTCGAGTTCGCGGTGGTGATGTTGTCGTCGTAGAACCCCCGAACGCTCAGCGAGTAGCTCATGAGCTTCGAGGACTCGATCTGAGTGAGCCCGGGCGCGTAAGCCGCCTGCATCCCTGTGGCACTTACTGCAACCAATCCGGCAGATGTGATGATTCTCTTCATAATATTAGTTCCGGTCCACTGGACCGATTTGTCGGCCCCGCCTGACGGCAGTCCATGTTTGCCGAGCAGCGAGACAGCACACCAAGAATGATGCCAACGGCTTCTACAGAAGTGTTTCTGCCACTGTCAAATAGAAAGCCCCGAGCCCATTCCGTTCAAAATCCGTTGGATTTTCCGCGCTTTTTCGCTCATTTCGGCGGCGGAAACTCCGCATACAACTGCTCCGGCCAGATCCCGTCCGCCCACCGCTGTAGGGGAAATTCGGCCGGTAATTTCCCTTTTGTCATCAGCGTACCGATAAAGTTTTCCCACCTGAGCCGGATCTCTTTTCCGGTATCGACCACCCCCTTGACCGGGATGGTCTTTAAGGTTCGCTGCGTCAGATAGAGCGCCTTCACGGTCCGGCGATAGTCGTTCAGCTCAAAAAAGTCGTCCTTTAGCTTGTCGGCAGGATCGTTCCGGTAGTTGAGCGTCAGCATCACCGCAGGGCACCGGCTGTACCAGGCCATCGCGGTCGGGACGTCCGTCATCACCAGCTCCTTCTCCCAGGTGCTCGCGCTCCCGGAGTCGTTCATCCGGCCGATTCGCTGCAAAAACGGGGGATAATACGGGGGATAGACCACGGCGCTCAGGTACGGGAGGGGAGGGGCGAAGCAGAGGATCAACGGAAGGCAGCACACCCCCAGGAACGCGGCCAGCAACCCGCCCTGCAGGAGCGGGGGACTCAGCCGGAACTGGCTCACCAGACTGAACACCACCCCGGCCCCGAAGATGAAGGCAGCCGGGGCCACGATCGCCAGGAGATTCTCCGACGAGACCTCCGGGTTCTCCTTGCTCAAGGTGGTTTGCCCCCCGGCCTGCACCACCACCAGGGTCCCAATGGCGGCCACCAAAAAGAGCCGAACCCGATTCAAACTCGGTCGCCGAAACGGCATCAACAGCCCGACCAGAAAAAAAATGCCCACCCAATTTCCCCCCATTCGCGGGAGCTGGTTGCCGACGATCTCCCGAACGTTGGTGACCACCTTGCGGCGGACCTCCTTGATTTTGTCGTAGCTGTCCCATCGGGGGTAGAGCGCCCGGTCGAGTTCGTCCTCGGGGAAGGCCTCCGATCCCTGGGCGATGACGTAGCCGGCGGTGCCGAACGGGGTGCCGGAGACCTGGACGTTCCGAACCACCCAGGGGCTGAAGACGAGGAGGAATGCGGCCAGTGCCGCCACGGAGGCCACGGGCCGACGGTCCTGGAGGCGGAGCAGGAAGAACGCGACCACCGGGATGATGAGCCAGAGGAAGGAGTAGCGTGTCAAGGCACCGAGGCCGACGCACACCCCGGCGAGTGAGGCCCAGAGGAGCACCCGCGCGGGTGCCGGGGTCTCCGCCGCTGCGGCCTCCTCGGCCCGGAACAGGGACTCGAGGAGGAGAAGGAACTCGATCACCAGAAGGAGGGTTGCGTGCCCCGTGAAGGCCATTTGCCAGTAGAGCAGGGTGCCGAAGAAGAGCCCTGCGGACATCCATCCGACAGTCGAGTCGAAGAGCCGGGTGGCGAGCCGATAGATCAGGAACCCGGCGACGATCAGGAGCAGCTGGTTAAAGCAGGCGACCCAGAGGTCGGGCCGCGAGTAGGTGAAGTTCTGGCCGGGGGGGAGGCGGTAGGAAAAGGGGTTCAGCTTCAGCCAACCGGCCAGCAGCACCGGGTAGAACGGGGGGTTTTGGATGTCGGGCAACGACTCCTTGACCAGCATCCCCACCTCGTTCCGGTGGGTCTGGAGGAGGTGGATGGCGAGGGGGCGCCAGACGAGGGTCGTGTAGCCTTTGCCCTCCCCGATATTCCGCGCCAATTGGGCCATTTCCATCCCTTCCGGGGTGGTCATGTTGCGGAACAGCAGCGTGTCGAAAATCGCCATCAGCCCGAAGGCTGCGGCGATTGAGACCGCCATGGTGATGATCTTCCGGCCGCCTCCCTCCTCGAGGCTGTGAATGAACTCCTGCAGACGAAAAGGCATAGGGTGCTTACATCTCCTCCAGCTGGTACGTATGGAGCTTCCTGTGGAGGGTCCGGCGGCTCATCCCGAGCTTCAGTGCCGCCTGGGTGCGATTCCCGTTCGCCTCCTTCAGGGCGCGGATGATCAACTGGCGCTCGGCCTCCTTGAGGGTGAGGCTCCCCTGCTCCGCCGGGGCCGCGTCGGCCGGGAGCGGGGTCGGGGGCTGCTGGAGCCGGATGGTCTCGGGAAGATCGCGCTCGGTCACGCGGTCGCCGCGACACAGGAGCACGGCCCGCTCGATCGCCGAGCGGAGCTCCCGCACGTTTCCGGGCCAGGAGTACTTCAGCATCGCCTCCATGGCATCGACAGTAAAATCCACAACCGGTTTATCGTTCTCCCGCGCAAATTCTTTAAGAAAAGCGTGGGCGATGAGAGGGACATCCTCCTTACGATCCCGCAGGGGGGGCATCTTGATCGGAACCACGTTCAGCCGGTAGAAGAGATCCTCCCGGAACGTCCCGGCCCTCACCAGCGCCCCAAGATCCTTGTTGGTCGCCGCAATAATACGCACATCCGCCATCAACGTCCTGTTCGATCCCACCCGTTCAAACGTCCGTTCCCCCAGAAACCGCAGGAGCTTCACCTGGATGTTCTGGTCGATCTCTCCGATCTCATCCAAAAAGACCGTTCCGCCCTGCGCTTGTTCAAAACGGCCGACACGCCGCTCATGGGCGCCTGTGAACGCCCCCCGCTCATGCCCAAAGAGCTCACTCTCCAGGAGCGCGGGGGGGAGGGCCGCGCAGTGGACGATCATCAGGGGTTGTTTGCTGCGGGGGCTCAGCTGATGCAGGGCCTTGGCAATGAGCTCTTTGCCAGTGCCGCTCTCCCCCAGGATCAGGACGGTGGTCTTGCTCGGGGCCACCTGCTGCACGGTCTCCAGCACCTCGCGCAAGACCCGCGACTCTCCGATCAGGCTCTCCATCCCGAATCGGGAATCGACCACTTTTTTCAGTTCTGTGTTCTCGCTCTCCAGGTCGCGATGCCGGAGGGCCCGGTTGATCCGCATCTCGACCTCGTCGATCTGCAGCCGCCCCTTGGGGATGTAGTCATCCGCCCCATCCTTCATCGCCTGGACCGCCAGGTCCTCCGACCCGTAGGCGGTCATCAGGATGCAGACCGGAGGACGGGAGAGAGCCTTGGCACGCTGGATGAGTTTCATGCCATCCTCGTTTGGAAGCCGGAAGTCGGTCAGGACCACGGCGAAGTGTTCCTTCTCGAGAAGATCGAACGCCGTGGCGGCATCCTCCGCCACGTAGACGTCGTACTTTTCCTCGAGCGCGGCGCGCAGCCCATCCCGCGTCGGCTTCTCGTCATCCACGATCAACAGCATTGGTTTGCTCATTCGGGTGCTCCCAACAATCTCGGCGGCCGCTCTCGGAGGGGGAGCCAGATCCGGAACTGGGTCCCCTTCCCCACATGGCTCTCAAGCTCGATGCGCCCTCCGTGGTCGCTGACGATCCTCTGCACAATCAGCAGCCCGAGGCCGCTCCCCTTCTTCTTGGTGGTGTAGAAGGGCTCAAAAATCCGGTTCAGCTGGTCGGCCGGAATCCCCCCGCCCGTGTCCTCCACGCTGACGCCAATCCCCTCGCCCCCCTCCACGGTACGGAGGGTCAACCGGCCGCCACGGGTCATCGCCTGCATTGCGTTCTTGATGAGGTTCACCAGCACCTGCTTGATCTGCGCCGGGTCGAGGGGGGAGGCCGGCAGCCCCGGGGCGAGCTTCTCCACGAGGGTGATCCCGCGGTTGGTGATCTCGGGACGCAACAGCTCCAGGGCCTCCCGGACCACGTCGTTCAGGACCACGCTCCGGAGCCGCGGGGTGGAGGGGCGGATCGCCTGCAGAAACTCGGTCACGATGTAGTCGAGCCGGGTGATCTCCCCCTTCGCCACCTCAAGGTACTGGGAGAGCTTGTCAATCGACTCCCCGGCCCCGCCGGGTCGCGGGGGGGCCTGGAGCTTGCGCAGCTCCCGCTCCATGAGCTGGAGATGGATGCTGAGGGCATTGAGGGGATTCCCGATCTCGTGGGCCACGCTCGCGGCCAGCAAGGTCAGCGCCTGCACCCGCTCGGTCTCGATCGCCTCGGAGGTCTGCTTCCGGGCCTCCGTCACATCGTGGAGGATCAGGACAAGCCCGCTGCTTCCGGCCGCCGCCCCATCCAGCGGGGAGACATAGAGGCTCAGAAAACGGGGCTTCGGATAGCGAACCTCCAGCTCATGCCGCTGGACACGCTGCCCCCCCTCCCGGTCCATCGCAAGGAGGTGATCCCAGTCGAGCTCCGGGAGGAACTGGCGAATCGGCTGCCCCTCCGACTTCTCATGGTCAAACCCAAGGAGCCGCGTGACGGCCTCGTTGAAGAAGACGATCCTTCCGCCGGAGTTTACGACCACCACGCCGTCCTCGATCGTGTGGAACAGGGTTTCCAGGAAGCTCCGCTCCTGCGCCAGACGCTCGACCACGGACTGCAGCCCCTTGACGTCGAGCCGGCCGAGCCGGCCGAGGACCTTGTCGAAGAAGTTGGATTTGGGTGCGGCCATCGGAGCTCGGCGCTAAATCCAACGCCTCCGCCTGAAATAGAGGAACGTGGCGGCCATGGAACGGATCATCGCCGCCCCCCCAATCCCTTCGACCCGCCACCGGTTGCTGGAGTCCTGATCGTCATCCGTGAGTCAGATTGGCACAAACATTACGGTGCTTGAGCGTGAAAGCAAGTCCCTGGGTCCCGGGAATTCCCTTTGACAGGGCGATTTCGGGCGGTATGGTTCGACGCATCGGCTCTGAGTCACTGCCGACCCTAAAGCTCTCACTGAAAAGGATGTCAGTGAGGTTTTTTTTGCACACGTCCGGTCAAGCGGGTGGCTGAAAGCACCTCCGGCCCTCGTTTCCGGTGAGGGGTGGGGAGACATGGCCTGCCACCCCGGATCGGACTCCCTGGTCATGAAGCCCCGTTACCCGTCATGGACCCGCTGCCCAATACCAAGAACTGCTTTGCCTGCGGTCTTTCGAACCCCGGGGGGCTTCAGCTCAAGATGGAGACCGACGGGCGGGTGGTGAGGGCGCTCTTCATTCCCCGCCGGGAGCACGCCGGGTTTTCCCATGCGGTTCATGGCGGGATCACCACCACCGCGCTGGATGAGGTGATGGCCTGGGCCATCATTGCCACCACGCGACGGCCGGCCTACAGCGCGGAGTTCACGGTCCGTTTTACGCGACCGATCCTTCTCGGCGAGCGGACGGTGGTGACCGGGGAGGTGACGTCGAATCGGAGGAACCGACTCTTTGAGACGCGCGGCGAGGTGCGCAATGAGCGCGGGGAGATCTGCGCCTCCGCGACCGGGAAATACCTGGCCCTGGACCCCGGCACGGCCCTCACGGCGCTGGAGGACTTCCCCCCCGAGGCACGCGACTATTTCACCGGCTCGAGTGCGATGTGATTCCGTTCGAGGATCGTGCCGTCGGCGTACTCCAGCTCGCTCAGCGCCTGATTGTAGTCGAGGATCGCCAGGATCTCCTCCGAGCGGGTGCGGGTTAAGTCCTGTTGCTTGCGAAGCACCTCGGAGGGCGAGACCACCCCGCGGGCGAGCTTCTTCTCCTCGGCAGCAAGCGCCTCCTCGGCGAGCTCCCGGGCCTGGCGACGGGCCTTGATCCGGATCAGCGAGCCCCGCACATTCCCGATCGCGTTGTCGATGCTCACCAGCACCGTCTGCTCGGTCTGTTTGAGGAGGAGGATCCCCTGCTCCCGTTCCGCCTTGGCCTTGTGGAGATTGGCCCGTTCCCGGTGCAGGGTCAGCGGCATGGAGAGCACGACGCCGTAGGTGTCATAAGGCTGGGAGTTGCGCCGGATGTCATGGAAGGCCCCTTCGAGGGTGCTCTGGTTGAGGGGGCCGCCGGAGTCGAGGCCGTTGCGGCCATAGGTGCCGATCAGGTCCAGGGACGGGAGGATCTGGTTCTTCGCGAACACGAGGTCGACCTTCCGCGCCTCAAGGTCGAGGTAGCGGCGGCGGTAATCGGGTCGCTTCTGGAAGCCGGCGTTCCAGCTCTCCTGCAAGTCGACCTCGCGGCCGACGGAGAGGAGCTTCTCGGAGGGCTCGAGCTGTTCGTTGTAGGTCTCCTTGAACCGGCTCGCGATGAGATCCTTCAGATGGTTCTCAGCGGTGTTGCGCCGCTGGACATTCTCAATGTAGTTCGCGTACTCGGTCTGCGACTGCGATTCGGCCTGTTTTTCCTCCAGGGGAGCCAGCGTGCCAACCTCCACCCGGCGCTTGATGTCGTGGGCGAGCTGGGCTGCAAGCTCGTGGGCCGAGAAGCTGATCTTCACCTGCTCGTCCGCGTAGGCCAGGTCGTAGTAGGCCTTGTACACCTCGCGGACCAGGGTCATGATCTGGAATTGGAAATCGAGGTCCGACGCCCCTTTCACCAGCCGCTGCACGCGGAGTGCCTGGCGGTTGGCGTCGATCCACATGTTCTTCAGCAACGGCTGGCGCAGCTGGAAAAGCCCGATGTTGGCCGTGTAGTCGTCGAAGGTGCTGAAGCCCCGGTCACCGAACGAATGTGCGAAGTTCAGCCCCAGCGTGTAGGTGAGCCCGCTCGGCGCATAGCCGGTGATGGAGTTCTGCACCGAGTCGGACTGGGCAGCGGTAGCCAGGGTGTTGATGCCGGTGGTGGGATCGAACCGGGCGGCCCGGCTCGCGTCGGAATGCACCATCGTGAAGGTGTAAACCGGGTCGTAGATGGCAGAGGCGGCCTTGAGGTCGTATCCGACCATGTCGCGGGTCAGACGGTTGATCGAGATCCCGATGTTGCTCTGGAGCGCCTGGGCGACCGCCTCGGACAACGCCATGCGGCGGACGGGGCGGTCGGTCGGCTTGATCTGGGCCGATGCCGCACCCGTCGCCAAAACCGCTGCACAGAGGATCAACCGATGGATTCGCATAAAGATTTCAGCCTGATGAAAGGTAATTAGGACGTCAACCCCCGGCCGGGCATTCAACCCGCGGACCGTCGGATGGCCTGGACCCGCTCGAGGCTGGTGGCGGACCAGCCGAACTCCGGCGCCCGGAGCTCCCGTCCCATCGGGACGCGTGTGTTTCTGTGGACCATCCGGCTGCCTACCGGGGCGCTCGCCGAGAGGTGAAACTCCCGCGCCCGGCTGAGCCGGCGAATCTTGTCAAAATTCCGCTCCGTGATTCCCCCTCCGGGCATGACGCTGATGCGGCCCCTGGCGGCCCGGACCAGCTCTGCGATCAGGTCGATGCCCTCCAGCACGGTCCGCTCCTGCCCGGAGCTGAGAACCCGCTCCACCCCGAGGGAAACCAGGGCTTCGAGGGCTTCCATCGGGTCCCGGGCCACGTCGAATGCCCTATGGAAGGTCACGGCCATCGGGCGGGCCAGGCGGACGAGTTCCGCCATGCGCCGCCGGTCGACGGTCCCGTTGGGGCGCAGGATTCCGGTGACGATTCCATCCGCCCCGAGTTCCCGGGCCACGAGGAGATCCTCCTTCATGACCCCGAACTCCTCCTCCGAGTAGCAAAAATCGGCACCCCGCGGCCGGAGGATGACGAAGAGGGGGATTTTGACTCGCCGCCGCACGGCGCGGATCATCCCGGCGCTCGGAGTGGTGCCGCCCTCGAACAGGTTCTGGCACAGCTCGAGGCGATCCGCCCCACCGGTCTGCGCGGCGAGGGCGGACTCGACGGAATCGACACAGATCTCGATGCGGATGCGGGACTGGGTGGCCATTCGGGGGGGGTTATCGCCGCAACCCCCTCCCGGGCTCAACCCAAAACCGGAGCCTCACCCGCATGGCACCCCACCCTCAGGGGCGCGCCGGCACCACCAGGCGATAAAACCGGGGGTCCAGCGTCCCGGCCGGATCGGGAACGGAAACCGGCCGGTCCGCGGGTTTGACCGGCACATCGGCCAGCTTCACCCAGGGGGCCGAGAGCAGGTTTGTCCGATAGAGCAGCGTGTAGGAGTGGTTCGAGGCGGCGTTCCACTGCAGGAGGACGCCGGGATTGAGTGGCAGGATGGAGAGGCCGAGATAACTGGCTGGATCGCGGGGGTCGGTGCCCGCCACGGACTCATCCCGGTTGGAAACCCCGTCACCGTCGGCGTCCGCCAGGGCATCGTCCCCCTTGGCCGGGTCAAACCCATGGGCCAGCTCCCATGCATCCGCCATGCCATCCCGATCGGCATCGGCGAGCACCGTCACGATGGCCGGGGGATTCAGCGAGATGGAACCGCCAAAATTCGACACCGAGAGGGAGTAGCTCCCGGCCTGGGTCGTCTGGATGTTGGGCAGCACCAGCGAACCGGTCAACTCGAGGGTGTCGTAGTTGGTGATGACCTTGCCGGAACGGGTCCATTTGAACGAGAGGGGGGTGGTCCCCGAGACCGCGGCGAACAGCACCACTGTCTCCCCCTCGACCACCGTCACCGGCTGCGCGGGAAACACGAAGGCCGGCTTGATGCTGACGACCACCCGGGCGCTGTCGCTTCGAATGGTTCCGATCGAGTCCGTCGCCACGAGCACATAGACCCCGGAGTCCGAAGGCTGGACTTTCACAAGCGCGAGGGAGGGGCCGTTCTGGCCTGTCAGGGCCACCCCATCCTTCCACCACTGGTAGGTGACTCCTCCGGTCCCGACCACCGGCCCGGAGAGGGTGATGTTGGTGTTTGCGAGCACGAACCGGCTCTGCGGTTGCGTGACGAAGAAGGGTGGGAGCGCCACGTCGAGCGGGGCCGCATCGCTGAGGGTCACCCCCCCGGCACCGAGGACCACCACCCTGTATTGCCCGGCATCCGCCGGGAGGGCCCGCGGGATCTGGAGGTCGCGCTGGATGGCCCCAGGGATCGGCGCCCCGTTCAGGAGCCACTGATAGTGATACTCCCCGGTCCCGGCCACGGAGAGGCTGAACCCGACTGGGGAGCCGGCGACCACCGAGGCCGCCATCGGCTGGGATTGGATGACCGGAGGGGGAACCTGGGCCGGGATCACCCCGGGAGTCGGCACCGCAGCGGACCAGCTCCCGGGGTCATCCCCGAGGCCCACCGGGCGACGGCGCTGGAGGGAGGCCCCATCGCCATCGGTCAGGGTGGGCCAGGGGTCGACATCGTCATACGTCACCGAGTCGAGCACCACGTAGTCGACCCCTGCGAGCCCGGGAGGGTTGGGCCTGGAGACGTGCAGGGAGCCGCCGCCGTTCCCGAGGGAGCCCCGGAACGGCCCGAAAAGCCGGGTCGAGGGGGGAATACCGAACTCAGCCTGGAGGGCGGCACCCGAGTTCGCCTCGGCAACGGGATCGAATCCCACCACCACCACGACCTCGCCCGGTTGGAGCACCACATTGGTTGGGAAGTCGAAGTCCACGTCGCCGCGCAACCGCCACGTGTTCGTCGGCGCCCCGGGATCGTACAGCGGCAAGGTTCCCTGGAGGTTGGCGAGTTCCACGAACTGCCGGTTGAGGGAGGGGACGCCCGGCGCGGCCGGCGCCGGATGGTAGTGGATCTCTGAGATCACCACCGGGCCGATGGCCGGGGGGGCGGTGTTGGAACTGCCGAGGGTCGTGAACAGAGCCGGCACAAATCGCTCCAGGCCCTGGCTCGTGACAACCCGGGCGAAGGGGATCCCGGGTGCCGATGCCCCGAAGGGGGTGCCATGCACGTAACCGGTCAGGTTCCCCGCGGCATCCGCGGCGAAGAGGTAGGCTGATTCCCCGGAAGCGCTCAGGGCAAATGCCCCCGGGACCGAGGGCTTTGGATTGAAGGCAGCCTCCCGGAAAACAAGAAATCCCCCAGGCGGGATGACGGACCCGGCCGGGAGGCGATACTTCATCGGCGTGAGGAAATCATCCGTCAGGTACCACCCGCTGACATCCGCCGTGGCGGCCGACAGGTTCTGGATCTCAATGGCATCCCCATCCACCCCGAGCGGGTTGCTGAGAATCTCGCTCACCACCACCCGGGGCGAGGGCAGCGGGGGGAGGTCCGCCACCCCGGGGGAGCCGCCCTGAGTCCGGCTCGGCTGCCACGAGGAGGGGGATGACCAGGCGGCAGGGGGCAGGCTCGTATCCGAGGCGACGAGGGAGAACCCAGGCCCATCGGTGATCGGATACCAGGACCGGCTGTAACGGAACTCCTCGATCACCTCCCCCACCCCGTCGTGCAGGGTCAAGGTTTCCCCAAGGTTGTCGAGGCTCCCGACATACTGCCCGGCCACCCCGGGGACCGCGCCGGGGCCGGACCGCAGGGGGCACGGGGGG
Organism: Verrucomicrobiales bacterium; assembly: GCA_003452185.1. Classification (GTDB taxonomy): domain Bacteria; phylum Verrucomicrobiota; class Verrucomicrobiia; order Limisphaerales; family UBA11320; genus UBA11320. The sequence goes on from DMJJ01000472.1 coordinate 10,478, forward strand.
CGGCAGCGGGGCCAGAAATAGCGTATACCGTTTCAGATTTTTCACCCAAATGGCCGCAACCTTTATAAGGGCCTACGATGCCTCAGGATCCATCCAAGGTGTCATCCTATACCGACCTAGGACCAACCCTCAACAATTCAACACAGCCAATCCTAGACCCGTATAGACCCGATCACTTAGCCTTCTTCTTAACCTTCTCAGGCAGTTTCTTGATTTTCAGGGTCTCTTTAGCCCACCTTTTGGCAATCTCGGGGTGCTGGGAGTACATGAATCGAACCTGAGCCTTTGACTTGAATGGCATTATTTCTTCTCCTTCCACTTGTTCTGCATGGCCTTGTAAGCCTCAGGACTGATCGTGGACTTCTTCTTTGTACGGCTGATGGCGAGATTGACACGATTAGGCATATACTTCTTTCTAAGTATAGTACTTTCTATCCACAATGGAGCCCTTGGGGGTCTTACTAGACTT
>DMJJ01000562.1 GCA_003452185.1 Verrucomicrobiales bacterium
CTCCCGACCGGCCCGTCCAGCGTCGCGGCGATCGTCCAGCACCACCACGCCATCGGGCCCGTCGTGCGGCTGCAGCTGGAGCGCGTGGATGATTCCAGCCCGTTCGAGGTCGAGCTGAACCGGCAGCAATGTCGGGACCTGGAGCTCTCGAACGGCCTGCGGGTCTATGTCGACATCAAGCGCATCCGAGTCTTCTCCGAAGATCAGGCCTTTGAGACGGAGGACTTTTCCATTTGAACCCAGCCACGCCGCCGGGCGTCGCCACCCACCCCCCCCAAGACAAACCACCAACACCAGAATCCCATGCCCATCCACAAGGACATCACCTCCACCATCGGCCGCACCCCCCTGGTCAAACTGAACCGGATCGCCGCCGACGTCGACGCCACTATCGCCGTCAAAGGGGAGTTCTTCAACCCCCTTGGCAGCGTCAAGGACCGCATCGGGGCCGCCATGATCGAGTCGGCTGAAAAGGCCGGCCTCCTCACCCCCAAGACCACGGTCATCGAGCCGACGTCCGGCAACACCGGGATCGCCCTGGCCTTCGTGGCTGCGGCCCGGGGGTACAAGCTCATCCTGACCATGCCCGACAGCATGAGCCAGGAACGACGCACCCTCCTGGCGCTCCTTGGGGCAAAGCTGGTTCTCACCCCGGCGGCCGAAGGGATGCGCGGGGCGATCCGCCGTGCCGAGGAACTCGCCAAGGAGATTCCTGACTCCTGGATCCCGCAGCAGTTCAATAACCCGGCGAACCCCGAGGTCCACCGGAAGACGACCGCCGAGGAGATCTGGTCCGACACCGATGGACGCATCGACATCCTGGTGTCGGCGGTTGGCACCGGGGGCACGATCACCGGCGTCAGCGAGGTGGTGAAGTCGCGCAAGCGGGATTTCAAGTCGATCGCTGTCGAACCGAAGGATTCTCCCGTCATCACCCAGACCCGCAACGGGGAGCCCCTAAAGCCCGGCCCGCACAAGATCCAGGGGACCGGCGCAGGGTTTGTTCCCAAGAACCTGAACCTTGAGGTGCTGGACGACGTCGTGACGGTCAGCAACGAGGAGGCGATCCTCACCGGGCGCCGCCTGGCGCTCGAGGAGGGGATCCTGGCCGGCATCTCCACCGGCGCGAACGTTTTCGCCGCGCTTCAGGTGGCCCGGCGCCCCGAGAACCGGGGAAAGTTGATCGTCACCATCGGCTGCAGCACCGGGGAGCGTTATCTGAGCACCGCGCTGGCGGAGGATGCCCGCTCGCGCGCTGGGGGAAACGCCTGATGCCGCGGTGGGCAGGAGAAACACCCGGCGCGCCCCCTGTCGGAGATTCGGCGGGAGCCCGCCTCAAACCTGCTGCCCCTTCCAGCCACCACGCCGGAAAGCCAACCCGGAGACAACGGCGTAGGTCGACCAGGAAATGGTAACGGCCACGAAGACCCCGGTCGGGCCCCATCCCACCCCGTGGGCAAGCGTGTAGGCCAGAGGGAGCTGCCAAGCCCAAAAGCACCCCAGGTTGATGAGGGTCGGGGTCCATACGGCCCCCGCACCGTTGAAGGCCTGGCTGAAGACCATTCCGTAAGCGTAGAAAAGAAATCCCCCGCTCACGATTCTCAGGCAGCGCGAGCCATAACCGGCCACGATCGGGTCCGGCGTAAAGGCTCCTATCAACAGGGGCGCGAACAGAACGAACGAAAGGCCCACGGATCCAAGGAAGAGCATGTTACAGAAACCCGCGGTCCAAACGGCCTCCTCTGCGCGTTGGGGTTTACGGGCACCCAGGTTCTGCCCAACGAGGGTGGCAGCGGCGTTGCTTAACCCCCATGAGGGTAGAAGTGCGAACATCACGATGCGGATGGCAATCGTGTACCCTGCCAGGGCGGCGCTACCAAACTCCGACAGCAGCCGGACGAGGGCCATCCAGCTGGTCATACCCACCAGCGATTGGAACATTCCCGCAGCCGAGAGTCGGATGACTGACAACATCGCCACCGGGTCGAGCGCGAGATGTCGCGCCTGGATCCGGATGTGCGATCCCCCCTGCCAGAGCCGCAACAGCAAGTAGACGACCCCGGCGCCCCGTCCGATGTTCGTGGCGACGGCCGCACCCGCAACCCCCAGCCTTGGAAATGGCCCCCACCCGAAGATGAAGCAGGGACCGAGGAGGATATTGAGCCCATTGGCCAGCCAAAGGACACGCATGGCAATCGCAGCGTCGCCCGCGCCACGGAAAATCGCATTTCCCAGGAACAGCAGCAGAACGGTGGCGTTTCCTCCGAACATCACGGAGGTGTATCCATGAGACTGTTCGATCACCTGCGGGGAGGCGCCCATGATCCCGAGAAGCCGGCTGGCCAGGGATACGCCTGCGACGGCGATCGGCAGGGAGAGCAGTCCCCCCAGGAGAAGCCCCTGAACCCCAGCGCGCGCGGCGCGATCGGGATCCTTCTCCCCAATCCGCCGGGCCACCGTTGCCGTCGCGCCGATGCTCAGCCCGATGGCGACGGTGTAGATGAGGGTCAGCATCGCCTCCGTCAGCCCCACTCCGGCCACGGCGTCCGCTCCGAGCTTTGAAACCCAGAAGATATCAACGACTGCGAAGAGCGACTCCATGACCATTTCAAGGATCATGGGAATCGCGAGAAGCAGGATGGCACGCCGAAGCGGGAGTTCGGTGAAATCCTGCCGACTCCCACCCAGCGCCTCTCTAACCGCGGCCAAAAGTTCGGATCGGATCACAGCAGGGGAACCGTATTGCGGCAAAACAGGATTCCGAAGCAGAATCTTGCCATGGAGCTCGTGATGAGGCTACGCAGCCCCATCGGACCGGAAATCTTGGCCCCACTGTTATGAAACAGCTCAAATCCTCCCTCGGCGACCTGCGACGCCTGTTCGCCGGAACGGTCACGCTCAGGACCATCGCCGAGCCGCTGATCTCCTTCGATGCCACGCATCCCGCCGAGGAGGTCCTCCTCTTCATGCGCCGTCGCGAGTTTGATGTCGTCGGGCTCAGGGAGGGGGGAGTGGTGACCGGCTACGTCACCACCAACGACCTGACGACCGGGGAGGCGGGGGCCAGGATCCGGCGGTTCGACCCGGGGGAGCTGCTTTCCGAGGGCGACCCGCTTCTCCAGGCGTTCGAAGCCTTGAGGAGCCGAAGACACCTCTTCATCCAGCTTCTCGGCCAGCCGGGCGGGATCATCACCCGGGGCGATCTCCAGAAGGCCCCCGTCCGCCTCTGGCTCTTCGGGCTCGTCTCGCTCCTCGAGATGCAGCTGCTCAGGGTCATCCGGCAGCGTCATCCCGGGAAGGGGTGGGAACCCCACCTGCCAGCCGCACGGCTGCAGGCGACGCGGCGGGTATTCCAGGAGCGGCGCCGCCGCAACGAGGAGAACGACCTCTCGGACTGCCTACAGCTCGCGGACAAGGCAACGCTCCTCATGAAGGATGGAGTTCTCTTCGCGATCAGCGGGTTCGCATCGAAACGCGCGGCGGAAACCTTCTTCAAGGAGGTCGGAACGCTCCGCAACGCGCTGGCGCATGCCAACGACATCCTCGCAGGGCGATGGCCGGCACTGGCCGACTTGGTGACACGGCTTGAGGACCTCCTGGAGAGGCTCGAGAAAGCCTCCCCGGATCCCGCCCGCAGCGAACGGTTTTGAACCACGGGATGGGATCCACGGAGCAGGAGACCGGTCAGGTCTCCGTTGCCTCCGGGTTCATGGCCCCGGGGGGTTGAACATCCCCCGAGGGGGACCTCCAATGCGGCCCGGGGTCATCAGCCCTAAGAACCTCATGGCGTTTGCACCGTCCGATAGAAGCGGTGCGGGATCCCCGTTGAACCCACATCGTGCAGGTTCAGGCCGTCAAAAGCAGCAGATGAGGCAGGAGTCTCGAGCGGGGCCCAATCGATCAGGTTCGAAGAGGCCTCCACACGCCACTTCCCATCCGGAAGTGTCGGCAGTTCGAACTCGAACGAACCATCCTCTCGCAGCCCAGGAAACACCAACCGGTCCGGCACGAGGTGAAATGCGAGACCCAGACCCTCGATCCAACTATACTGCGAGACCATGGCGAACGAGTAGGTCTCCCCCTGCGTGACCCGATAGGAAGCAGCGTTTGTCAGCCGCGTCAGGCTCCGCAGATCGGCCCCTCGAAACACCTCGAAGTAGAACAAGAAGTATGCCGAGTCCGGGACGAGGCTGCCATTGGCGGGAGCCACCCACGACCACCAGGCGGAGGACTCTACTCCAGGGGCATGGACCGGTTCGCCCGATTCGAGCGACGCCTGCCCGGGCGGGGTGACGACGGACACTACCGCTCCCGTCAGCAGGGTCCGGTTGGCAAAGCTGTCATTTGGAAGCACCGGGGGGACAAACTGATTGGCGACAGGGACCAGCGGGCTTTCCCAGAAGGCTCCGTCGGTGTCGATGGCAGCCGCGACCACGTAGAGGGTCTCCGGCCACCGATACATCTCCAACCCCGAGGCGTAGGAAAGGTCGATCACCGCATCGAACGGGGCATTGGTGAACTCGGTTGGGATCAGCTTTCCGGCAAGGCCATTGCCCAGACTCGACATCAATACCCGGCTGATGATCCCGGGATCCGCGCTCACGGTGGCATGGAACCGCCACGGGCTGAGCAACGGAACGACCCCGGGGAGGGTGTCAGGAATCCCTTCCAGCGTGATCGCTGGGACATGCCCTTCCCGGATGCGAAGGGCAAACCCATCAGCCGCCTCGACAGCGAAGAAAAAGGTCTCTCCCTCCGCGGCGTCGAACCCGACTCCAGCGCCGGGCACCCTTCCCCCCCACGGCAGGGCGGCCTGCGGTGTGGTGGCATCGCCAAGCCGCTCCAGGCTGGCGATCGTGGCTCCCCCACGAAACAGGTGGACCGTGACCTGCCGATTTGTGGTCGCGGGAGTCACGATCACGGCGTAGTCACCCTCCCTGGGGGCGCTCCACGAGTACCACACATCCCCCGGCCCCGGGCCCGCCCAGGTTTCACCTGGATCCCGGGTCGAGCCCAACCCAGTACCCTGCACCCGGCCCGGAGTGGCGGGGATCGTGAGCCGGGACGCAAAGTCGTCATTCGTCGGAGGCGGGAGTACGACCAACAGCGAAACGACGGGCGAGAGGTGCGATGCCAACCCGGTGTCGTCCGTGGAAACGGCTGTCAGCGGATAGGATCCAAGCGTGTTTGGAGCACCATAATCGATTGCGAACGGTGGGGCGGTGGAGCGGCCGATCAAGGTCCCGTTGAGAAAGAAGTCCACGTTCGTGACGGTCCCCTCTGCATCGGTTGGGTTTGCGTAAAGGCGAACCGTGCGCCCATTCACCGCCCGGATCGGGCTGCCATCCCCGATCGCCACCGACGGGGGAGTGCCGGGGGCGACGCGGAGTCGGATATCCCAATAGCCGTTTAGCTCGATGGAATACTCCAGCCCTGCAGTGGCCTCAAAAACCGTCTGGACGGTCGAATCCCAGGCCACAGGGGATTGTCCTGCCACAGGGGTCAGTTGCGGAAGGGTGTTGCCCGTGTAGATGCCGACAGCATCCGCTCCTTCGGTCACGAGGGTGTACGGACCGGAGTGCGAGGGAGTGAACGACCACCAGACGCTGCTCGTGAACTGCGGCGGCTCCCCCACCTCAGTCGTCGCGGCCACGCCCGTCCCGGTGAACCAGGCCACAGAGTCTCCCATGGCAAACCGTCCGGAGAAATCATCGTTCCCAGGAGGGGGGGTCATCACATCAAGCTCCAGTGCGGGGGTCGGAACAGACTCGAGCCCGGTCTCGTCAGTGGCGATGGCGGTGAGCGAGTATGGTCCCACACCGTTGTGTGCGACGTAATCGATCGAGAAGGGGGACACCGTCGCGCTCCCGATCGCAGTCCCGTTGAGATAATAGGTTACGTTGGTCACGCTCCCTTCCGCGTCCGTTGGGCTCACCTCGAGGTGAATGGATCGACCCTGGTACACCATGAGGGAGTCTCCTCGCGGGAACGCCAGCTTGGGAGGAGTGCCAGGGGCGACGCGAACCCGGAGCGGTCCCGAGGCCCCGAGCGCAATCGGGTACTCGGTTCCGGCCTGCCCAGCAAAGGTCGCCTGCACCCGGTAGCGTGGGCCAACTGCAACCCCGCTTGCCACCGGGGTGAGCGAGGCAAGCGCACCCCCGCTCATGACCGCATACTCGCGGATCCCTTCCGCGACCAGGGTATAGGGCCCGGTCACCGAGGGTGTGAACGACCACCAGACGGAGCCATGACCCCAGAGTTGCGAGAATCGCTCGACGGGCTCCTTGGTCGCCCCCGCACCGGAGCCAGTGAACCAGACGTTCGACTCCCCGAGGGGGACGCGTGCCGCAAACAGATCGTTCGACGGTGGAACGGCGGGAGGCGCGGCTGGCGAAGGGGGTGTACTGGCGAACCCGGCCTGAAGCCTGAAGGTGACAGGGTCGCTCACCGCAACTGAGCCATCTGATAAGAATGCCTTCGCCACGATGGTATAGCTGGCGGGAACAAGTTGGTTCGCATACCAGGTGGTCCCGTAACTGCATCCATCGAGGGCAACGAAAGCAAAGGTGCGTGGCATGTCGATGGAGAAGGGGGGCGTATAAGCGGCTCCCATGAGGATGTCTGAGACATAGCCTCCATATTCTCCATCTGAATGCCAGTAGTAGAGGACGCGGTTGACCTGCACCCCACGGTTCGGAACCTCAATGGCGAACGGCGGAGGGGACTCAAGTGAGTTCGTGCTACCGGCCGCCGGGCTCGTGATCCTGAGCGCAGCGGGAGGCCCCGGAGTGACGTGAATCTCATACTCGGTGCGGAGGGCGAGCCCCGACACGGGAAAGTTGTTAGGAATAAGTGCGTCCGGTGTAACCCGAATGGGGTACCGATGGCCCGCGAGCGTGTTGAGGGTGAGGTGATCCACTCCCCCCCTGTATTGAGAGTATGCCGAAACCCCGCGCGCCGCCCCGAGGAGGGAAAGCCCGGTCGTCCCGGCACCCACCCGATCGAACACCTCGAGAGTGACCGGATGACCAAGCCCGTCTGCAACGGCATCTGGCACCTCAGGGGTGAAGGTGTAGACCCCATCCTCCGGAGCCGTCCACTCCCACCAGACCACGCACCCGCCGGCCGTTCCAGAAATGGTCTGATCACACAAATACGGAAACACTGATCCCGCCACGGTCACAGACCTCCCCGTGAACGATCTCGCATGTTCCAGGAGGTCATTGTCAGGGGTAACCTCAAATAACGTCGGAGCCGTCGTCGCGAGGACTCCGGTTGCATCAACCACCCGCGCCATCAGGGTGTATTCCCCAACAGGAAGATTGGTCCAAGTGACCGTGTAGGGGGGAGCCTGAACCACAACCCGTCGCATCGGCTCCTTCTCTTTCGCACAGAACGCGAGAAACTCCACTTCCCTGGGAGTCGCAGGGGGAATGGCCTCATAGACCAGCGCTCCCAGCCGCACAGGAGTTCCTTGTGGGAACACGGCACGGCCGAAGGCACCCAGCGGAAACGGAACCAAGTCGATGACGGGGGGGGCACCTTCACGCACACCGCACGTGACGATCGTGCCCGGTGGAACCTGCCCGTCGTCCACATGGACATGATACTCCGTGCCCTCGATCACATCGACCGTTTGTGCAACCGAAAGCGGGGCATAGGGACTGAAGGGGCCCCATTCATGGAGATACAAAACCGCGCCCTCGTTGGACCGCGTGCGCGGTGTGGACTCTCCACCCGTCCAAACAGAGAGGGAAGGACGGTACCCGGAGGAGAGATCGTTCGGGAAGTAATACTGCGGCCAGTCCATCGGGCTCACGGCAACGTGAAACGTGACGGGACCCGTCACCGGGGAAACCCAGGAGAACGAGGCAGGCAGCAGCGCTGGTGTGTAAGGGCCCGCGAAGCCAATCCCCGGCCCACGCGCCGGGTAACTGAATAGAGCCGGAAGACCCCGGAGTTCTCGGACTCCGACCGGTGGACCAAAGGAGATCCAACCCTGGATCCGCCGATGGGGATAAGAGGGAGGAGATCCCGCGCGGATTGCGTAGCACTTCCCCGCCTCAACCAGGACCTGCATCATGGCGATGTTGGGATCGCGGGAGCGGCACTTGGCAAGCACCCCTCGCGGCACCAGCGCAGCCAGGCTATCCCCCTCCTCGAAAACGTTGATCCCGACATCCGGATCGTCGCTTCGGCCCCAAACCCAGAGAATCCCATCCTCCGGGGCCCTCCACGTCCACCAGACGGTATGGGAAAGGAACTCACTGACTGTAACGGCTCCCTGGCCGTAGGTCTGAAACAGGGGTTCACCTGGCTCCGTGGTGGCATCGATGCTGGTGCCCACAAACTCAGCCTGGCTCCCCGTCAACTCGATCCGATTTACAAAGTTGTCATTGGATGGAGGGGCTGCCAGGGCGGTCGCTTCCACCTGCAGCAGCACCTGCAGACTGATCCAGGCCTGAACTACTCTGCGCAGAACCGCGTCCCCGGGGTCCTTCTCTGATCTGTTCATTTGGATGTTATTCCTCCCATGCCCCCTCGCGGGGGCCATCTGGGTTTGCAAGGGAGTGCGGAACGCAACACTCGCAACTCGGTGGGATATCACTCCCGTAACCGTGCGTGAGAGTCAAGGAGGGAGCACATCTCAACGCCCGCTCACTCGGGACGGGGGGGGAAGGGCGGCTCCCTGCGTGAAGGCAGATTTCCGGCCGTTCAGCGCGGGAATGGTGTGCTCTCGATCTTGATGAGATCGCGGACTTGAAGGAGTGCCGAGGACTCATGGACCTCGTCCAGAAAGGCATAGGCGGCAAGGACCCGACGGTAGAACAGCACCCGGGCCGCCGCGGTCTCCAGGGCGATCGGCTCGGCTGAGACGGGACCGGGCTCGGGGGCGGTGACCGAGCCGGGAGGGGCTGGGGGCGGAGCGTCCCGGCGAGGACGCGGACGACGGGAGAGTTTTTCCGCAGCCTCCCGGATCGGTGCCTCCTTCGAGGCCCGGGCCCAGGCCAGGATGCGTCGTCGTCGTTCTGTTCCCCACCGCACCACGGCCTGCGCGATTTCAGGATTTACGGTTCCAGGGTCCGCGTATCCCGAATGCCAGTAGACATCCATCTCAAGGCTCCCCCGCGGCTCAAAAAAGATCTCCCGTCCCCCCTCCTCCTGTCGGAGAAGCGATGCCTCGAATTGGGCCGCCTTGCCGACCGTCGCAGCCGCCTCGCCCGACCGGAGCGCGGCGCCCCAGGCGGGGCGGACCACCTCCGCCCAGAGCTTCCGCATCTCGGGCGATCCCCGCCCCTTGCGCGGCTGCGTCGAAGGGGATTCACCCCCCGCTTCCCCACCCTCGGGGGCCGGAGTCCCCTGCGAGGCGGCGGCCAGCTTGGCGAGCTCGGGGCCGGGGCCGGAACGAAGCAGCCGGGCCTGTTCCGGGAGCTGCTCAATGAGCGAAGCAGTAAACCTCCGAAACATTGCCTGCTGCTCCCGAAGGAGCCGATCCGAAAGCACCGGTTCGACGCCATTGACCCGGCTCCAGTAGCGCTCCACGGCCTGTCGCACCGCGGGGGCTAGGGTCGGGCAACCGGAGAGCCTCGATTCGATAAGCTCGGCCCACCGCTCCAGGTACTGGTGCGAGGTGGAGTAGGGGTTGTCGATGGTCCTGTCGGCCAGGACCGCCTCGACATGCGCCGCCACGAACGAACGGAGCGGGCGCCCTTCCCGGGAGAGGGTCAGGGGATCGACCCCGAAGAGCTTTCCGGGGAAATAGCGCTCATACCCCTCCCATTCCTCGTCCGTCGGCTCGGCATCGCATCCCGAGGCGAGCGACATCTCATCGGCCGCCGTAAACCCCGCGATGCGCAGCGATTGGAACGGCGGGCTGTTGGTGAACCACCCCGGAAGAGCGAGGAACCAGGCGGGGTTGGGCGACATCTCATGCGGGATTCCGAGGTAGTGGAACCCGCCCGAATGGCATTGCGTCATGCAGAAGATGACCCGCCCCTTCCCAAGCCCGTGCAGCATCACCTCCCGCAACTCGGAGACCCTCAGCATCTCATTCTCATCGAACCGCCAGCCATGGCCGCTGGAGGGATCGGGGGTCAGGCCCCAGAGGGTGATCACGCTTTCGTCCATTCCATCGGGTGACCGTGACCCGTGGTCGCCGACGAAGAGGAAGAGCCGCCCCCCGTCCGCCACCGTGGGAAGGATCTCGTTCTCGAACGTCTGCAGGATGGCGTCGCGACGGGCGGGTCGGTTCGCCGGCAAGGTTCCCGGAAGCCAGGAATCGAAGCTCCGCCTCCCCTCCTTCACCTTCCGTCGCACATCCCCAAACACGGGCGGCACCCCCTCCCGGTTCCCCGCCCCGAAGAAGATCCAGACCGAGTTCGTCGGCCGGCCGCGGGACAATCCCTCGGCCACGGCCTTTGCCTGGAGATACTGGGAGTAGTTGTTCTCGAAAGGGGACCCCCCACCCGAGATCAACACAAAGGCATCCCGGCCGGGAAGGGAGGGCGGGCGGAGGCAGGCGCAGGCGACGAGCAGGGGCAGGAGCAGGCACCGGAACGCGTGGGGATGAGTTGGGCGGCTCATGGATGGCGAGTATCGCACGCCCCTGGCCGGGGCGCGGGCGAGCATCGCGAGGCAGGGGTCCCTTGTCGATCGAAACCGGGCACGGCCGAGAGTCCCCGCTGGGCAAAGGCTGCGGGCTCATGGTATCGAATCGACATGCACCTGCCGCTTTCCACCTCGCGGACGATATTCCGCCATCACTCTCCCCACCGGGCCCTCCAGCTGGGGCTCCCCCGGATCATGCTCCTGATCCTGCTGGTCGGGATCGCCCCCCAGGCCTCGACGGCTGCGGCGCCGGGCTGGAGGGTCGGCGAACCGGTGGTGACGTACTGGTGCGGACCTTCGATGACTGAGGCGACCGCGAGCCAGATGGCGGCCGGGGGATTCAACCTGGTCTGGTGCACCGAGGCGGAGCTGGACGTCGCCCACCGCCACCATCTCCGGGCCCAGCTCACCCACCCCCTGCTCAGCCCCGAATCGCTCGACACCCCGGCCCGGCGGGCCGAGCTCGACCAGCTGATCGCGCGGGTGAAATCCCACCCCGCCCTCTACGCCTACTTCATCACGGACGAGCCGAACGCGACGAACTTCCCCGCCCTCGGACGCATCCTCGGCCATCTCCGCGAGCACGACCCGGCCCACCTGGCTTACATCAACCTCTTTCCGACCTACGCCACCAACGACCAGCTCGGCAACCATGGGGATGTCACCAACGCCTACCGGGCCCACCTCAGCCAGTACGTTCGCGACGTCCACCCCTCGCTTCTGAGCTACGACCACTACCAGTTCTCGGTGAAGGGGGACAACGACCAGTATTTCCTCAACCTCGCCCTGGTCCGCGAGCGTTCCCTTCTGGACCACCTTCCCTTCCTCAACATCGTTCAGGCGGCGACCTGGACCAAATCGATGCGCATTCCAAGGGAGGATGAGATGCGGTTCCTCGTCTACACGACCCTGGCGTACGGGGCGGAGGGAATCTCCTACTATATCTACGCGTGCGCGGGGCATGAGGGTGGGATCGCGACCCTGGACGGAACGCCGACCTCGCTCTATCTGCCGCTCTCGGCCCTCAACCGGGAATTTGTCGCCGTGGCACGGAGTCTGCAGGGGCTGAGGTCGACCGGGGTTTATCACGCCGGGATGCTCCCCCCGGGGGCGGTTCCCCCGCCAGCCGACCTTCCCCTGTTCCTGGAGCCGAGACCGGAGTCGGTGGCCCATGCACCGGGAAAGCCGGTCAAAGGGGTGCTTCTCGGCCTGTTCGCCCCAGCGGGAGAGACCCGCGATCGTCGGGCAACCCATGCCGTGGTGGTGAACCTGGACTATGGGAGCGACGCGGTTGTCGGCATCGGAGGCCGCCGCAAACTGGAGGTGCTGGAGCCGGGCACCGGAGCGTGGCGGGCCCTCGGGGGACGGAAGGCCGAACTCCATCTGCCCCGGGGAGGCGGGGCGCTGGTCCGCCTGACGCGATAGCCCGGGGCCCGGTTCCCTGGAGGGGGCACCGGGCGCCGTGTCGATCCATGGGCACGGGCCCCCGACCGGGCCTCATGGCCCGAGCCCGGAAAGGAGACAAGGATTTGAAATCCCGCCCAACTCTCCGTAGGTTGGGCTCACGTGCATCCTGTCGCATTCGAGCTTGGATCGCTCACGATCTACTGGTACGGCGTCCTGGTGGGCATCGGCTGCCTCACCGGGCTTTGGGCGGCCTCCAAGAGGGGGCTGCTCGAGGGGGTTCACCCCGACCGGGTCTACGACATCGCCTGGTGGGTGCTCCTCGGGACGGTGGTTGGGGCGCGGGGCATGTATGTCCTCTCCTACTGGAATCAGGACTTCGCGGGAAGGCCCTGGTACACCCTGTTCAACATCCGGCAGGGAGGCCTCGTCTTTTACGGCGGGTTTCTCGGCGCCTCCGCCGGGGTCCTCCTCTATGCGTGGACCCGGCGAGCCCCCCTCTGGCAGTTGGCCGACATCCTCTCCCCCAGCATCGCCCTCGGCAGCTTCTTCGGGCGGCTTGGCTGCCTGATGACCGGCTGCTGCTACGGACGGGCTTGCACGCTCCCCTGGGGGATTGAGTTTCCGGAGGGTCACGCAGCCCACGGGATGCGGGTTCATCCGACACAGATCTACGATTCTCTGCTGAACCTGGCGGTGTACGGCGTCCTTGAGTGGGCCTTCCGGCGGAAGCGGTTTGACGGGCAGATCTTCGCGGCCTGGCTGATCATCTATCCAATGACCCGTTCCTTCACGGAGCTCTTCCGGGGGGACTATCCGGCCGACCAGCTCCGAGCCGGTGGATTCACCCCGGCGCAGACCCTGAGCGTCGGGATCCTCGTGACCGGGGTGGCACTCTACCGATGGCTTCCGAGGAGACTCGCGGGACGCCCGGGAACCGCAACAGCAGCATCGGCCCAGTCTCCATGAGCGCCCCCCCGGTCCCAGGGGTCTCGCTCTGCATCGCAGGGCCGACGGCCTGCGGAAAGTCGGCTGTGGCGATGGCGCTCGCCCGGTCGTTTCCGGGGGAGATTCTCTCCGTCGACTCCATGCAGGTGTACCGCGGCATGGACATCGGAACCGCCAAGCCATCGCCCGCCGAACGCACCGAGATTCCACACCACCTGCTCGATGTCGCCGGGCTTGGGGAAGGGTTCGACGCCGCCCGGTTCATCGAGTTGGCCACGCCGGCGGTCGCCTCCATTCGCGCCCGTGGCAGGATGCCGATCCTCTGCGGCGGCACGGGGCTCTACTTCAAGGCCTGGCTGGAGGGTTTGGGGGAGTCTCCCCCCAGCGACCCGATCCTTCGCGCGGAGCTCGAGGCCACCCCGCTCGCCGCCCTGCTCGGGGAGCTGGAGAGGATGGACCCCGCAACCTACGGGCGCATCGACCGCCAGAACCCACGCCGGGTGATCCGGGCGGTGGAGGTGATCCGGCTCACGGGCCGCCCCTTCTCGCTCCAGCGGGCGGACTGGTCGACGCCCGCCTCCGGAGCCACTCCCACCCCGGATCCAGGCTTCTTCTACCTGGATCGCGATCCAGCCGATCTCCGTCGCCGGATCGACGAACGGGTGGAGGGGATGTTCCGCGCGGGCTGGGTCGAGGAGGTGCGTCACCTGATGGAGGGGGGTCTCGAGGGGAATCGGGCCGCCCTGCAGGCCATCGGCTACCGTCAGATCGTGGAGCACCTCCGGGGAAAAGTCTCGCTGGCGGCGACCCTGGAGGAGGTGAAGGTCCGGACGCGGCAGTACGCCCGCCGGCAGCGGATCTGGTTCCTGAAGCAGTCGCGTGCAACACGGCTGCCGGTCGCACCGGAGGAGACGCCCGAGGCCACAAGCCGGCGGATACGATCGCTGTTCGAGCAGGGCGCAGCCGGCCGCGGATGAGTTCCCCGGACCCCGGGATCCCCTACTTTGCAGCGGCGGGTTTCGGGGTCTCGTTGAAGTAGACCACCACGTTGTGGGTCCCCCGCCCCGCAGCGACGATGTCGAGCCGCCCATCCCCGTCGATGTCCGCCAGGCAGAGATCCTCGCACGCCATGGTGTTGTCATCCACGAGGGTGGTCCGCCACTTCCCCCCCGCCTCATCCAGCGGGGTGAAGAGCTTGATCCCGACCTTGACCCCGGGGCGGTTCATCGCCCGCCAGCCGACGACCACCTGGTCGGAACCGGTCCCCAGGAGGTCGCCGCACCCGACCGCATGCCCGTCGACCAGCTGGTCATCCAGGAGATGCCGTTCCCAGAGGTGCCGGGGGGATCCGGCGGCGGGCGGCGTATAGACCACTGCCTGGAAACCGTGCATCGGCTCGACGGTCGCGATGAAGCGCCGTTTCTCCCCGAGCCGTCCCTCCCGGATCTCCCCGGCTCCTGCGAAATTGGTCTCGCTCCCCTCGTTCCCGACAAGCTGCTCCCGGCGCCACCCGTTGGCCCCCTTGATAAAGTGGAACATCCCCTCGCGGGCGGCCACCAGCAGCTCATGCCACGGCTGCCCTTCCCACCGGACGGGCTGGAAGTTGTGGGTCATGTGGAGCGAGGAATCGATCTGCTCCACACGCCAGTTCACACTCTTCTCGGCCGGCATCCGAAGCGCCTCGATCCTCACCCCTTCCCCCTCGCCGTTCTTGTTCCCACGGCCGTGGAGCGGCACCACTACCAGGTCGTGTGTCCCGGCGGAGCTTCGAATCCAATGCATCCGGTGGACGGTCGGCTCGTGCGGAAGGGGAACGGGGGCCCAGGGTTTGGTGCGATCGTCCGGCGGAAAGAGAAAGAAGGCTGCGCCGCTGTGGAGCGTGTCCCCGGGATTCCACCCGGCACCGACGGCGATTTCCGCCTTCCCGTCGCCGTTGAGGTCCTCCACCGCGATGCAGACGTGGTCGAGCTCGGTGAGCTTCTCCGCGATGACGTACTTTTTCCAGGTGGGGTTCTTGTACCAGACGATCTGGTTCTTGTCGGCGAGGATGATGTCGCGCTTCCCATCCCCGTCGATATCCGCCGCGGCGATGCCGTAGCCGATCGCGATGTTTGTGTCGACATTCACTGCCC
Source organism: Verrucomicrobiales bacterium (assembly GCA_003452185.1). Taxonomy (GTDB): domain Bacteria; phylum Verrucomicrobiota; class Verrucomicrobiia; order Limisphaerales; family UBA11320; genus UBA11320. The sequence goes on from DMJJ01000562.1 coordinate 15,093, forward strand.
GGAAGCGTGGCTCCACGGGGTCGGCCTGCAGGAGGAACGGCACCAGAAACATCAGGAGGGAGAGGCGACTCGCTTTCATGCTCGTTCGCCGAGTTGAGGGGAAGGGGCGGCTGACGGCAACCCCAAACTGCTGCCCAAACGGCTCAGGGCGGGGTGGGAAAGGCCGCAGAAACGGCACCCGACAAGCCCGCCCCCCCGTGCACCCCGGCCGGGAAGGACCTGGTGGGCCCGGAGCCGGGCCCGGAACGGAAAGGCCGCCCCCCCGGGCTTCTCGGGAGGGGCGGCCTGCGAAAGCGAAAGCTCAGGACTTCCAGATCATGTCCGCCACGGTCCGGCCCGCCGGGATGAACGGCAGGACGTGCTCGGTGTACGGGGTGATGACATCCAGGACGTACGGGGTGTCGGCATCCAGCATCCGCTTCATCGCGGCCTTGAGCTGGCTCCGGAACATGACCCGCTCGGAGGGGACGTTGAACGCCTGCGACACCTTCACGAAGTCGGGATAGACCAGCGGACGATTCTCCGGGTCGCCCAGGTAGGTGTGGCCGCGGTTGCCGGCGAAGAAACGGTCCTCCCACTGCATCACCATGCCGAGATGCTGGTTGTTGAGGACGATCGCCTTTGCCGCGATCTTCTCGATGTGCGCCGTGGCGAGCTCCTGGATGTTCATCAGGAAGGAGCCGTCCCCATCAATGTCGACCACCTGCCGGTCGGGGCAGGCCACCTTCACCCCCATCGCAGCGGGATAGCCAAAGCCCATCGCCCCGAGACCGGCGCTCGTGATGAACTGGCGGGCATCCTTGAACTTGTAGTACTGGGCCGCCCACATCTGATGCTGCCCGACGCCCGTCGTGATGATCGCATCCCCGCCGGTCAGCTCATAGAGCACCTCGATGGCGTGCTGCGGCAGGATGACCTCGCTCTCCTTGCCGGAGAGATGATCCTTCATGTGGTCGGACTTGATCACCTCGTCCGTGACCCGGTAGGCCAGCGGGGCGCGATCCTTCCACTCGCGGATCTGCGAATGCCAGGCGGTGAACTTGCGGGCGATCGGCCGGCGGCGGACCATCTCCACCAGGCGACGCAGGGCGTAACGGATGTCGCTCTCGATGGCGAGGTGGACCTTCCGGTTCTTGTTGTGCTCCGAAGGGTCGATGTCGATGTGAACGATGGTCCCGGTCTCGCAGAACTTGTCGACCTTGCCAGTCACCCGGTCGTCGAACCGGACCCCGAAGGCGAGGAGCAGGTCCGCCCCCTCCTTCAGCTTCATCAGCGGCTCGGACGGATCGGTCCGGTGCTTGAACTCGCCGCTCACCGCCCAGTTGGCGTAGGCGGTGCCATGCATCCCGAGCCAGCGGAGGGAGAGATCATGGGTCTCCGGGAACGCCCCGATTCCCATGAGGGTGGTGGTGACGGGAATCTGGGTCCGCTCGGCAAACTCGAGCAACTCCCGGGAGGCCTCCGCGGTGATGATGCCACCCCCGACATAGAGCACGGGGCGCTCGGCCTTCTCGATGAGCCCGATGATCTCGTTGAGGGCAAGATCGTCGGCCTGCTTCGGGGCAGGATACCCCGGGGTGCTGATCTCGCGGGGCCAGACGGGCTGGGCCTTGGCCTGCTGCAGGTTCTTGGGAAAATCGACCACCACGGGGCCGGGCCGACCCGACTGGGCCACATAGAAGGCCTCCTTGATGATGCGGGGAATGTCGTTGATGTCGGTGATCAGGTAGCTGTGCTTGACCACCGGGAGGGTCATCCCGAAGAAGTCGGTCTCCTGGAACGCCCCCTTGCCGATCATGGCCTGGGGGACCTGCCCCGTGAGGGCCACCAGCGGGACGCTGTCCATGTAGGCGTCGGCGATGGCGGTCATGAGGTTCGTCGCCCCGGGGCCGCTCGTGGCCATGCAGACTCCCGCCTTGCCGGTCGCCCGGGCGTACCCCTCGGCGGCGAACGATCCCCCCTGCTCATGCCGCGGCAGGATGGTGCGGATCTGCTTCGACTTGGTGAGCGATTGGTGGATCTCCATGCTCGCCCCGCCCGGATAGGCGAAAATCACCTCGACCCCCTCCCGCTCCAACGCCTGGACCAGAATGTCGCGGCCAGGCATCGAAGGCCCGATCTGGGACCTCGATTTGGCGGTCGGTTTCTTCTTCTCTGCAGGGCTCGCGGTCTTGCTCATATCACAGTTTTCCTGGTTGCCGGCGGCGCAGGGTCGGGGACGCAAAAAAACCCACGACCGTTGCCAGCCGTGGGTTCTTGTCGAAATCCGATGTCAGCCGCGACAAGCACCCACGACGTCCCTGGCTACTACTACCAGGAAAGCGGCTTGGGTGCTGACAATCGACGGACACATTAGTGGGTCAGACGGTAGTCCGGGAGACCCGTGGGGTCAAGCCGGTTCTTGGCCCTGGCGCAGGGCGCCCCCGGAGGGCGGTTTTAGTAGTGGATGGGGGGGCTCGCTTGGATCGGCTCTAGCTTGAAGGGGGCCCAGGGGCCTGTTCACGCACGTCCCCTGTTCGCTTTGGAATCGCAGTGACGCTGAGGCGCAGAGACGGGGACAGAGAGAGACTCGGGGTGAACCCAGAATGAAAAGGGTCTTCTGTACCGAGCGGGGCTCCTCAACCCCTTCAGTCCGCGTCACCGCGTCTCTGCTAGGGACCTGCCAGTTGAAGCGCGAGGCGAATCGCCGACTCCATGCTGCCAGGATGGGCCACCCCCCGGCCGGCGATATCAAAGGCCGTCCCATGGTCGGGGCTGGTCCGGATAAACGGGAGCCCCAGGGTCCAATTCACCCCGGTGTCAAACGCCACCATCTTCAAGGGCGCCAACCCCTGGTCGTGATACATCGCCACCACGGCGTCGAAATCCCCCCGGTAGGCCTGATGGAAAAGGGTGTCCGCCGGGAGGGGCCCCTGCACATCGAAGCCCCGCTGACGGGCGGCGGCGACGGCGGGAGCGACAATCCGTCCCTCCTCATCCCCGATCTTCCCCCCCTCCCCCGCATGGGGGTTGAGGCCGCAGACCGCCACACGGGCGCGGGGAAGGCCGAGATCCCGGCACGCGCCCGACGCCCGCTCAATGGCCAACTCAATCCGATCCCGCTGCAGCACGTTGGCCACCTGACGAAGCGGAACATGAATGGTGGCCAGCGCCACCCGCAGCCATCGGCCCCGGTCATCCGCCCCAAGGAGCATCATGATCGTCCGGTCCGTTCCCGCCATCGCGGAGAGATGCTCCGTCTGGCCGACGAATCCCGGAGACCCTGCGGAGATGATCCCCTCCTTGCTCACCGGGGCGGTCACCAACCCGGAGACCCTCCCCTCAAGGCAGGCCCGGGCCCCCGCCTCAAGCCAGGACATCGCCGCGCGGGCGTTGCCAGCGGCAGGCCCCCGGGGGGGCTCAGAGGGCAGAGGGGGTACGGAGGCGGACTCAATGATGCAGGGGCCGTCGGGGGCCTGAAGCGGGAGGCGAAGCGAAAGCGAGTCGTTCAACCGACGAAGCTGGCCAGGATCGCCGTACAGAACAAAGCCCCCCGGGGTGGTTGGGAGCAGGGTCGCCACGGCCCGAAGCGTCACCTCGGGGCCGACGCCCCCCGGGTCGCCACAGGCGATCGCGAGGCGCATCAGAAGGTGGCGATGAACGCCTTCTTGCGAAGCCGGGCAATCCAGGCCTGCTGAAGGCGGTTGCGCTCCTGAAGCAGAAGGGTCTTCTCGATCTCGTCCCGCACCTCGGCAAGCCCCTTGTTGTGGGCATCCTTCCGCTCGTCGACCTGGAGGATGTAGAAGCTGTCGGGTGTCTCGATCAGTCCGGAGGCCTGATGGAGCGGAAGCTTGGCCGCCGGCTCGCGGAACTCCTCACGCAGGGTGGAGGTCTCGAGCAACTCCCGTCGATCCCCCCCTTCCTTGGCGAAGGAATCCTCAGAGTAGGTGGCCGCCATCTCGGCAAACTTAGCCCCCCCCTTGATCTTGCTCAGGATGTCCTCCCCAAGCTTCTTCTTAACCGAGGCATCCTCGCCGGCCACTTTGCCGAGGGTGATGATCCGAAGCCGGACCGCCTCGCCGACCGCGAAGGTCGTCTTGTTTGTCTCGTAGTAGTCCTGGATCTTGCGGGGTGAGATGAGGATTTTTTCGTTCGAGAGATTCCTGCGGCGCATGAAGTCGGCAACGATCTCCTCGCGCACCCGTGTCCGGTAATCCTCCGAGGTGAGCCCCTTGGCCTGGAGCTCGCGGGTCAGGCTGATGCGGTCGCCGAAGCGGTCCCGGATCCGATTCCGGATCTCATCCTCGATGTACCGGTCCGGCACCAGCCCGCCGCTGGCCTTGAACTCATCGATGATGAGCCGTCGGTCGATGAGGGTCTCGAGCCCCTCGGCCCGAAGCTTGTCGAGCTGCTTGCGGAGCTCGTCCGGCTGGTTCCGGTACTGGCGGATGATGGGGGGGACGAACTCCCTCATGTAATCCTCCAGCTGCTGGAGCGTGATGATCGACTCGTTGACCATGGCGATCACGCCATTGGCGAGGTTTGTCTGGGCATGGCTCCGGGCCGGAGCCGAGAGCCAGAGGGCCACCAACACGAGCATGAAGGTTCTCATCGGACGCACGGACGCAATCTAGTGAACCAAGGGAATCCCGGTCAAGCGTCCCCGAGACCCAAAGGAGGGGGTGGATTCAGGCGGATTCCCGGCCCGGGCATCGAGAAATCCCGCTCATCGTTTGTTCGCGGGGTGTTAACACCCTGCCGGGGCTGCCGATCCTAGGGGTAGCACGGTGGGAGCTGCGGCACCGCGTCGCAGCCCTCCGGAAGGAACATTCGAATGACCTCGGTGCGCGTAGAGCTCGAACGACTGCTGCAAAGAACCCTCGGACTCAACCCCTCGGCGGTGAAGGCGACGAGCCTTGACGAGGCGGTCCGCCGCCGCATGGCCGCGCACGGGGTGCGAAGCCGGTCCAAATACCTGGCGCTGCTCCGCTGCTCCCGGCAGGAGCGGCTGACCCTGGTGGAGGGGATAGAGCTCCCGGCGGTCGGGTTCTTCCAGCACCCCGACCCGATGACCTCCCTCCAGCGGTGGGTCACGAACCACTGGCTGACCCGCCCGTCGCGAAAGCCCCTCAGGGTGCTGAGCGTCCCCTGCGCCACGGGGGAGGAGCCATACTCGCTGGCCATCACCCTGCTCGAGGCGGGGCTCGCCCCCTCCCAATTCCACATCGACGCCGCTGACATCAACGACCATGCCCTCAGGCATGCGGCCGCCGCCGTGTACAGCGCCGAATCGGTCCAAGCCGCCGGGGCGGAGATCCGGGAACGCTATTTCCAGCGGGAAACCGAGGGACACCGGCTCGCCCCCCAGGTCCGCACTCAGGTGAGCTTCCTGAAGGCCGACCTCTTCGGCCGGATGGACCTCGGCCAGGGCTACGACATCGTGTTTGGCCGGAGCCTGATGATGTACTTCGTCCCCCAGGCCCAGCAACGGATCCTGCGTCGACTGGAACGGCTGCTCGCCCCGGGCGGACTTCTCATTGTCGGCCCGACCCAGCTCCCCGGTCGACGCACCTCAAGGGTGGCTGTCCCGGCGTGGGCCGATCTCCTCGAGCAGGCGCACCCCTCCCCCTCCCTGCCGGCGCAGCCGGCACCCAGGCGCGAGGGAGCCGCCCTGTTCAGCCCGGCGGACAAGTCCCGACTGCGCGAGGCGGCAGCCCTTCTCGCGGCAAACCGGTTCGTCGAGGCGGCGAACCTCTGCGTCGCCGTGCTGGAGGAGCAACGGGCCTCAGCACAGGCCGTTTACCTCCTGGGACGGATCGCCCAGGAGCAGGGCCGGGTCAGCGAGGCCCGTCACTACTTCCGACGGGCCCTCTACCTCCAGCCCCGGCACCGCCAGGCCCAGGAGCAGCTCGACCAGCTGGACGGCATTCATCGTCGGGCCGTTCCCCGGAACAAGGCCGCCTGAGTCGCCCACCCCCGCACCACCCCGGGGGTGTCGGGCCGACAAGGCCGCCCGCCCGGGCCTTCCCGGCTCCCCGCCCCGGCGTCGCTCCGATTTTGCACACTTTACAAGTCCCGGGGGGGTATCCCAAGGTTCTCCCCGTGACGCAACCGCTTGCCATCCTGTTGTACGACCGGCTCCTTCCCGGCAGCCAGCTGATCAACAAGCTTCAAGACCTTGGCTACCGTGTCACGACCGCCGAGGGACCCGGAACACTGGTTGAGACCTGCCTCCGGGAGAAGCCGCTGCTCCTCTTCGCCGACGTCGGGGACCGCGGGCAAGCGATCTGCTCGGCGCTGAAACAGCTTCGTGAGAACCCCGAAACCAGCCATATCCCCGTGATCGCGACGATCCCGGCCCGCTCCCCGGAGTCGGAAGCCGTCGCCCGCGAGGCGGGTGCCAAGGTGGTGGTGCACGACACCGTGATCCTGGCCCACCTGGAGCAGTTCATAGAGGCGGCACTCCAAATCGACTGACAACCCCATCCCACTGAATTTCGAATGAACCTTCCCCAAGTGAAACTCAAGGAGGGCATCCATGTGATGCACCTGTTTTACCGAATCTCCCGGGTCGTCTGGGCCTCGCTCCCGGCAGGGGAGTCGCAGGCGGTCCGCCAGCGGCTGGAAAAACTCTGCGCAGCGAATGCAAATGCCTCCCACCCGAGGATTTCGGTATTTGCCAACATCAGCGGCAAGGCTGACATCGCCTTCATGCTCCTCGCGGCCGAGCTCGGCCAGATCGCCCAGCTCCACCGCGACATCGAGCACTGCTTCCCCCCGGGGGCCCTCGAGACCGTGTACACCTACCTCTCCGTCACCGAGCTGAGCGAGTACACCTCCTCCGAGGAGGACCACGCCAAGCAGCTCGTCGAGCGGGAGAAGGTGAAGCCCGACTCCGACGAGTTCCGCGCCAAGATGGAGGACTTCCGGAAGCGCATGGCCGAGTACAGCCACTACCGGCTCTACCCCGAGCTTCCCGACTGGGAAATCATGTGCTTCTACCCGATGAACAAGCGCCGGTCCGGGTCGGACAATTGGTATTCCCTCGATTTCCCCACCCGCAAGACCCTCATGGGGGGGCACGCCCGTGTCGGACGGAAATACGGCGGCCGCGTCACCCAGCTGATCTCCGGATCCACGGGTCTCGACGACTGGGAATGGGGGGTGACGTTGGTCGCCCAGCAACTCGACCCGATCAAGGAGATCGTCTACGAGATGCGATTCGATGAGGTGAGCGCCCGGTTCGGGGAATTCGGTGTCTTTTACATCAACCTGCGCCTCACCCCGGAAGCCCTCTGGGGACACCTCCACCTCTGAGACCCTGCGAGAGGGGGAAGGACCGAGGACAAGTCGATGGGCTGGACCTACCGAAACCTGATCCGACCGGCGCTGTTTGCCCGGGAATCCGAGGCAATCCACAACCAGACCCTGGCGATCCTCGGGTGGATGAGCCGTCGCGCCCTCTTTTGCGAGATGGCGGAGAGCTTCTACGGCGCCCCGCCGCTTCCCGTCGACCTCTGGGGGCTGCGGTTTCCAAACCCCGTCGGCCTGGCCGCCGGAATGGACAAGCACGCGGCGGCAGCCCCCCTTTGGCCTTCGCTCGGGTTTGGATTCAGCGAGCTCGGGGGGGTCACGGCCCACGCGCAGCCGGGCAACCCCTCGCCACGCATGTTCCGCGCGATCCCCGACCAGGCGCTCGTGAACCGGATGGGGTTCAACAACCCCGGGGCCGAGGCCGTGGCCGCGACCCTCAAGGGATGGAAACAGGCCGGACGATGGCCCGCGCATCCCGTGGGGATGAACCTCGGCAAGTCCAAGGTCACGCCGCTTGAGGAAGCCGCCTCGGACTACGCCCACTCGTTCAGGGCGCTCCACGGACTGGCGGACTTCTTCGTCGTCAACGTCAGCTCCCCCAACACCCCCAACCTGCGCCAACTCCAGGATAAGGCTGCCCTTGGGGAAATCCTCCAGACCCTCCAGTCCGTGAACCGGGAGCTGGCCTCGGCGAGAACCCCTGCCACCCCCCTCAAGCCGATCCTGGTGAAGGTGGCGCCCGACCTCTCGTTTGAGGCGCTCGATGAAATTCTGGAGCTTGCCGCCCCCTGCTCCCTGGCCGGAATCGTCGCCACGAACACGACCCTGGCCCGTCCCTCATCGACCGATGACCGGGTCCGCAGCGCCTATGCCGAGGCCGGCGGCCTGAGCGGCCGGCCCCTTGCCGCGCGCAGCACGGAAGTGATCCGCCATCTCCACCGGCAAACCCGCGGCACCCTCCCGATCATCGGGGTGGGCGGGATTTTCAGCGCCGAGGATGCCTGGGAGAAGATCACCGCCGGGGCCTCCCTCCTCCAGGTCTACAGCGGAATGGTGTACGAAGGCCCAGGGCTGGCGGCCGAGATCGTCTCCGGACTCCGCCTCCGGTTGGCACAGGAAGGGATGAAGACCCTGAGCGAAGCGGTCGGAACCACGACCCGGTAGGGGAGCTGCCCCTGCCTTACAGGTCGGAACCGGCGACCGACACTACTCGCCCTGGCACTCGGCCGCAGATCGTTTCAACGTGGCGGCCCACTTCAGGATGCGCGGGATTGGGACCCTGGGTTTGCCGCGTCGGGCTTAGAGCGGAGGCCCGGCCAAAGGGTTCCTCACCCGGTGGTCGGGATAGTGGTCCTGCCTGGCGTCACGCCACCGGAGCGTCTCCACGTGGCCGTCCAGGAAAACGTAATTGGCGGCGCCCCGGTGTCGGTCATAACGGATCCATCCCTGGTCGGCATACGGTCCCGACCCCCAGCGAACCAGCGCGGACTCCCCGACCCAGGCGTCATAGTCATCCTGCCCGACATTGCCATACGCCTCGTTGTCGGGAGCGTTGAGCGCCTCCGAATTCCGCTCGGCGAAGAGGATCAGATTGGGGTTGGAAAGCCCCATGAGCGCCTTGTCCGTGGCAAACCCCTGGAGGGCCCCTTCCACTGCGTAACGGGCGCACTTGTGGGTAAAGACCGAGTTCAACAGGTAACTCTCGAGGGTCAACCCCTGCGCACGGGCGATCGCCAGTTCGCTTCCCGGGGGAAGGGGATCGGAGCTCAGGGCCGCCCCGCCGTTGTAACCCGCAAGGTCCGTGGTCAGGAGCTGGGAGCGCGGAGTGCGGTCCGAGGGACAGAACCCTACCCCACGACCCAGCAGATACGGCTGCATCAGGATCACCCAGGGCTTCTCCGCCTGGCTGTTGCCGGATCCCCCGCCCGAACAGGCCGCGGCGGTGGGCGGAAGGGTGTCGACCTGCGTCCCATCATCCAATACCCACCCTTCGTGGTGATGGAACAACCCCCCGTCGTTGTCATCCATGTAGAGGCGCGCGGCGAGGGCCACCTGCCGGAGGTTGGAAAGGCAGGCCCCCTTCCGGGCGCTCTCCTTCGTCGAGGAGATCGCGGGAAGCAGGAGGGAGGCGAGAAGGCCAATCACCGCAATCACCACCAGCATCTCAATGAGGGAAAACCCGGGCCGCCCGGCGGCGACCCCACTCAACGGGAGGCTTCGGAAGGACCCCGCGGGCGCGGGGACTCCGTGCCCCAGGGCCGGGGGGCGGGAGGACGGAGGGTGACGGCGGAGATCCGGGCCGGCGGCTCCCCTCGGCCTCCGCCGGAGGTGTGGCGGGACGTAGGAGCGTTGCATGCTACCGGGGGGCGGACGTGGCAGCCGCGATCTTCCCAAGCTCGGCGAGACCCTTTTCAAACTGCGGACCACACATCGCATCCGTGTCGAGGAAGAGGCTGACCAGCTTTCCGAGAAACCCGTTTTCCCCATACATCGCCCAGGTCACCACGGTCTTCTCCCCCTCCGGCTTGAAGGTGAAATCCACCGTGCTCGTCCCCGCCATCGGGCGGATCCAGTCCATGCGGCAGCGCACCAACTCCCCCGGCTTGCTCTCGATGATCGTGCAGCTTCCCGCGCCGATGTCGCTGTTCCCCTCCCAGCTGCAGACCGCCCCGACCCCGGACTCGGGTCCGGTGAAGGTGTTCTTCACGTTTGGGTCGAGCTTCATGAACGGATTCCACACGACAAACTTGTGGTGATTGTTCACCTGTTCAAACAGGGCGGCCGGAGTCGCCGCGAGCGTGGCGCTTCGGACGACCCGGAAGCCGGCCGGGCGGGTGGCCGCGACGATCAGGAGCAGGAGGACGGCACCGAGCAGGCCGAGGAGGATTCGCTTTGCGATTTTCATGTGGGTTGCGGAGTGGCGGTTGCTGTCAGCAGCGGGTCCGGAGGGGAAACCGTAACGGCCCGGCTCGGGTCTCGCAAGCCATGTGAATCCCGGGCGGACGGGCGTCAACCCCGTGGAGACCCTCGATCAGTCAGCGTGACCCCCCCGGAACGGGGAACCGGGGCACGTTTACAGCTTTACGCCGGGGATGGAGGGGGGTTTGCTTTGCGGGTCGCGCGGCCTGACGGCCGGCGAGACTGTGAACCTTGATACACTTGCCATGAAACACCTGATCCTCTTCACCACGCTGATCCTGTCGCTCGCCATCGCCCAAACCGCCATCGCCGGGGATGGGTCCAAGAAGGCCAAGAAAGCCGCGAAGAAGGAGGGAGCCCGGGGTGGCCTCTCGCATGTGGTCGCCCTGAAGTTCAAGGAGTCGGCCACGCAGGCCCAGATCGACGAGGTGGTGAAGGCGTTCCAGGCCCTGAAGGGAAAGATCCCCCAGATCGCCTCGCTCGACTGGGGCACGAACGTCAGCCCCGAGAAGCACGACAAGGGGTTCACCCACCTCTTCACCCTGACCTTCAAGACCGACAAGGACCGCGATGACTATCTGGTCCACCCCGACCACAAGGAATTCGGCAAGGTCCTCGGCCCGGTGCTGGGCGACGTGCTCGTGATCGATTACTGGGCCAAGCAGTAGGCCCGCGCCCCGGCCCTTCCCCGCGCGGGCCGGTCAATGCCCCGTGATCGAGATCCCGCTGGGGGGGGACTGCAACGGGGCCCCCTTGGGCGGGAGGTACCGGGCCAGGACCGAGACGTGGGATCCGGCCGGGGGGGTGTCCTGCCACGCGAGAGCAAACCGATATCCGACCCCCAGCTGGCTCGTGGAGGCAATCGACCGCAGTTGGTCGGCCTTGAATTTCCACGATCGACGCGGAGCCTGGGAGATCGGTTCCCCGGGTTTGAGCACCCCGTCGAACATCTGGATCTCGAGGGTGCCGCTCCGGATCGGAATCCCCCTCGCCTTGCCGACCGCGCTGGCGTAAACCCGGACCGCGATTCCGTCAGGCCCCGGCTTGTCATCCAACTCCACCGCCACGGGGACGGCAAACAAGACCACTTCGCCGATCTCTCCCCCACGCCCGGCGCCCGAGGAGGAGGAACCCGGGCCTGAGGCACAGCCCGACATCAGGAGCCCCGAGATCAACACTCCACCGAGGCAGGCCAGGGCCCGCGGCCCCAGCCCCCCCCGTGCGGCTCGGCCCGGCGACCGTTTACAGATCATCGGTGCGCTCCTTCTTCGCGTCCTTCGAGGGAGGGACCCCTTCCTTGGGAACGGGCGGGAAGAGGGGATCAAGCAGCTGTTTCTGGAGGGCATCCCGCTTGGTGTCATCCTTGAACTGGGAATGGTCGAGCATCTCGCGCGTGACCTCGTTCGCGGTGCGCACCGAGCCGAGCTCACGGGCGTTGGAGAGGACCTGGGGAGTCAGCAGCACCAGGAGCTCCTTGCGATCCTTGGTGCCGGTGGTCTTGCGGAACAGGACGCCCAGGAGCGGGATGTCCCCGAAGAACGGGGTCTTCTTGACCCGGCGATCGTCGGTCGTCTCGATCAGCCCGCCAATGACGATCGTCTGCCCGCTCTGCACGCTGACGCTGGTGTTCGCGCGCCGCTGGTTGATGACCGGGGCTGTGGTCTTGTCGCTGATCGCGAACGGGGTGCTGCTCAGGGCGCTGTTCGTCGTCCCGATTTCCATCCGCACGTAGCCGTCGGGGCTGATCTTCGGCGTGACGCTCAGGTTGATGCCGACGTCCTCGTAGCGGAACGAGCTGATGGTGTTGTTCTGGGGGTCGACCCGGCTGTCCGTGATGAGCGGGATCCGCTGGCCGACGCTGATCGAGGCCGGCTTGTTGTCGGCCGTCACGATCTGCGGCCGGCTGAGCACCTGCAGGCGCCCGTCATCCTTGAGGGCGCGGAGCAGGAAGCTGAAGTCGCTGCCCGAGACCGCGGTTGAATACCCGCCAAGGCTCGCGAGGTCCTTCTTCACGTTGAGGTCGGTCCCGAGCGCGTAGCTCACGTCGCCCTTCGTTCCCTTGTGACTCCACTCCACCCCCATGTCGGAGAGGGAGTCGAGGGTCACCTCCGCAAGGAGCACCTGGATGAGCACCTGCTGTTGCGGGCGGTCGAGCTCCTCGATGATCTGGCGGACCTGGTCGAAGTAGCGCGGGTTGGCCGAGATCAGGAGCGTGTTGCTGGTGCTCTCGGGCACCACCGCCACCTCATGCTCCAGAAGCCTCTGGGCGGTGCCGACGGCCTCGGCACCAAGGACCTGGTTGACCCGGGTCCGCTCCTGGTCGAGGAACGCGCGGATGGCCGTGGAGACCTCCAGGGCCTGGGAGTTCTTCAGCCGCACCACCTCGGTCTTCCGTTCATTGGCGGGGGGGGAATCAAGCGACTCGATGATCTGCGACACCAGCTCGACGTAGTGCTCGGTCCCGCCGACGAGCAGGCTGTTGGTGCGGGGGTCGACCGTGACCGTGAGGGCGCTTTGCTCCACGGTGCCGACGGTCGCGGAGGCAAGCGATTCCTCACCCGACGCCACCCCGCCGTCGTCGAAACGGGGTCGCACCAGCGTGTACTGGATCGCCCGCTGCGTCCCGCCGGTCGGCTGGGTCTGGGACATCCGGAACAGCTGCATCAGGAGCGTCGACATCTGGTGGGCATCGGCGTTCTGGAGCGCGAAGACCTTGATCTTGGCCTGCTGCGGGGAGCTGGCGTCGAGCCGGTTGACGATCTGCTCAATCAGGCCCATGTAGTCGACCGGGCCGCTGACGATCAGGGCGTTCATCCGCGCATCGGGGGTGATCAGGACCCCCTCCTTGAGGGCGGCGCTGATGAGCTCCCGTCCCTCGTCGTTGCGGTTGATGAACTGGAGCACCGACTGGGCGTTGGGGCTCTGCTCCCCGAGGGGCGTCGGCTTGGTGTTCAGGGCGGTGTTGAGGATTCCCGAGAGGGCCTCGGCGCGGGCGTGCCGGAGGGGGAAGACCTTGATCTCGCTGACGCGCGCCACCTGCTCGGTGTCGAGCTTGTGGACGAGCTCCGCGATCCGCTTGGCGTCGATCTCCCCGCAGGAGACGACGATCGCGTTGATCCGCTCGTCGGCATTGACCGTCACCGGGAGCACCGTCCCGGGAGTTCCCTCGCGGAAGAGCCCCTGGACCACGGTGGCCACGCGCCGGGCGTCGGCCTTGGCCAGCGGGAAGACATGGATCGCAATCCCGGTCTCCGCCGGCTCGCTGTCCAGACGCTCGATGAGCGACTGCACCGTGTTCATGTCGTCCACGGCGGCCCCCACCAACAGGGCGTTCACCCAGGAATCCGCCACGATGGTGATCGGCTCCAGCGGCTCCCCTTTCACCCGGACAGGGCGGTTTGCCACGATCTGCTGGAGGATCGGTTGCAGCTTGAGCGCGGTCGCCTTCTTGAGGGCGAAGACCTGGAAGTTCATCCGGGCGAAGACGCTGTCGCCGTCGAGTTGCTGCAGGAGCCGCTCCGCGACATCAAATGCCTCCTTGCCTCCGGTGACGATGAGGGTGTTGACCCGGTCGTCGGCGATCACCCCCACGGGGAGTGCCCGCTCGTTGGCGTTGGCAACGACGGTGTCCCCGGCCCGCTTGGCCCGGAAGAACTGCTCGAGGGTGGTCGCCAGGGTGCTGGCGCGCGCCTTCTTCAGCTGGTAGAGGCGGACGTTCATGGCGTCGGCCGAGTCCTTCGTGTCGAGCTTCTTCACCACCTCGCGGACGATGGCGAGATTCTCCGGGCTCGCGCTGACCATGAGGGTGTTGCTCCGGGGGTCGACGCTGATGGCGAGGGCATCGCGCTGGGAGTTCCCCTTGACCGGGGCGTTGGCCGGAAGGCCCGGGCGGTAAAGCCCCTGCTCGACCAGGGAGCGGAGGGCCGTGGCCACCCTCTGGGCATCGGCGTAGGTGAGGACGAAGGTCTCCAAAACGCCTCCGGCGATGGTCGGCTCCTGGTCGAGCTTGTCGAGAAGCCCGCGGAGGGTTTCGAGGTTCTCCTTGCTGGCGGAGACGATCAGGGCGTTGTTCAGGGAATCGGCCTCCACCTTGATCTGGTCGGCCGGGAGGGGCTGCTGCCCCGGAAGGGTCTGGGCCCGCATCCGGGCGGCGAAGATGTTCTCCACGAGCGCGGCCACCCGGGCGCTGTCGTTGTGCTTCAGCGGGAGAACGGTGAGGGTCAGCGAGGGGTTCTCCATCTTCACGTCGAGCCGCTTCACGAGGTCGTCGATCGAGCGGTTGTCCTCCTGGTTGGCCGTGACCAGCAGGCTGCTGCTGCGGGGGTCGGCCAGGATGATCGGCTTGTTCCTCTGGACGTCGGAGGCCCGGGCCGCGGCATAGCGCTGGTCGAAGAGGGTGGTCAGGGTGGCGGCCAGGACCCGGGGGTCGGCCTGCACGAGCGGGATGATCCGGACCTGGCCGCTGAGGGCCGGGCCGGCCTTGTCGAGCTGGCGGGCAAGCCCCTCCGCCGTCTCGAAGCTCTCCTTGGAGCCGCCGATCAACAGGGCGTTGCTCCGGGTGTCGGCCATCACAATCACCTTCAGGGCGTCGGCCTGCCCCTTGTTGAGCCCGGCCCGCTGGGTGAGCCGGGCATCCATCAGCCGCTGGAGGGTGGCGGCGACGGAGGTCGCATCGGCATTCTCAAGCGGGAGGACCCGGATGTCGCGAAGGTCGAAGGGGAGCTTCTGGTCGAGCTGCAGGAGGAGGCTGTCGATGATGGCGAAGCTCTTGGTGTTCCCGGCGACGATGAGGGCGTTGGTCCGCTCGTCGACGGTGATCACCGGGCGATCCTCGGTCCGGAGGGTCGCGGCGCGCGGGCCGTTGTAGAGCTCGTTGAGGACACGCTGCACCGAGGCGGGATCGGCATGGTTCAGCGGGTAGATCCGGACGGTGTCGAGGCCCGAGGCGGCGGGGATGTCGAGCTGGTCGATGATCTCCCCGATGACCGGAAGCGTGTCGCTGCGGGCGGCGACGATGAGGATGTTCGAGAGGTCATCGGCCTGGATCACCAGGGCCGAACGGCTCTTGGCGGTCTCGGTCGTCGGGCCGGCCTGGGCCGCATCCTTCATCGCCCGGAGCCGGCTGACCTGGGTGCTCAGCCCCTCGGTCCCCGGGACGCTGGCCCCCTCGGTGAAGACCGACTGAAGCATCGGCACCAGCCGCGTGGCGGACGCGTGCTTGAGGCGGAAGAGCCTCACCTCGGTGACGAACCGGTCAATCCGCTGGTCCATGTCGCCCAGCACCTTCACGGCGAGGTCGAGCGTTTCCTTCTGGCCGCTCAGGATCAGGCTGTTGCCCCGGGCGTCCACGGAGACGTTCAACGGGTTGGCGAGCGCTTTCCCCGCCTGCCCCTCGGGCTGGGCCCCGGGCCCGGCCGGGCCGGCCGAGAGCTGGCGACCCTGGGAGAAGATCGTCAGCAGCGTCTGCGACGAGGCCGCGGCATCGGCATATTTGAGCGGGACGATGCGGACATCGACCCCCTCGACGACCGCCGGGGTGTCCATGCTCGCGACCACCGCGGCCAGGGCCTTCAGGTTGTCGGGTGTGGAGGTGAGGATGAGGCGGTTGCCGCCCCCCTGCCCGTCGGCCGAGACCTTGATCGGCTTGGTCATGTCGAGGAGCACCGTCGCCCCGGCCTCGTTCTGGATCTTGAGCCGCTGCACCTGCTCCTGCAGCTCACGGGCCTCGGGGGTCCATTCTCCCTGGGTCCCGGGCTTGAGCATCCCCTGGAGGACGGTCGCGAGCTGGGCGGCGCTGGCCTTCTTCAACGGGACCACCAGGACCTCGGCCTCCACGTAGGAGGAGGGGGCATCCAGGGTCCGGATCATCCGCTCGACCTGGGCGATGACCGACTCCCGCCCCATGACCAGGATCCCGTGGGCGCGCGGGTCCGCCGTGACGGTGAGGGGCTCGCCCGGGCGGAGCGTGTTGAGCTGTGTCACCATCTGCTGCACCAGCGGCATGACCTTCTCCGGGGCGGCGTTGGTGAGGGTGAAGAGGCGGAACTCGATCTGGGCGGTCAGGCCGCTGACATCGACCTGCTTGATGATCGATTCGACGAGGGCGAAGTCCGTCGGCCGGGCCCGGACGATGATGCTCCGGGTGCGGGAGTCCGGGACAAAGGTGATGGCCGGCATCTGGGCCTGCTGCTGCAGGGCCTCCCGCTGCTGGCGGGTTGTCCCGCCGGCCGGGGGCGGCTCACGGCGCAGAAGGTCGGTGAGGGTCCGGCTGACAACGATCGGGTCGGCTTCCTTCAGGGTGAAGAGCCGGAACTCGGACTCGTTGCCGTAAAAGTTGAACGAGAGGTCGCTGATGATCCGGTCGATGTTGTCGAGCTCCTGGGCCGGCCCCGAGAGCACGAGCGCGTTGGCCCGCTTGTCGACGGCAATCACCACCTCGGGGGCCCCGCCAGCGTCCGGACGACCAGGGGGAACGGCGGCCGCGGGAGGCGGGG
>DMJJ01000615.1 GCA_003452185.1 Verrucomicrobiales bacterium
ATGAAATCCGAGGCCGTCACAGTCGAACGATTCTACACCGAGAACACCGGGGCCCTTGGGCTCAAGCTGGTTGCCGGCGCCGGGGGGCTCCAGCGGATCATCCGCGAGCCGACGGTGAACCGTCCCGGGCTCGCTCTTGCAGGATTCACCAAATACTTCGCGAAACACCGCGTCCAGGTCATCGGGGCGGCCGAACACACCTTCCTCAAGTCGCTCAGCCCCGTCGACCGCGAGCGCCGCTACGACCTCCTCCTCTCCTCAAAGGTCCCGGCCATCGTCTACAGCCGGAGTTTCCTCCCGGACAAGCAGCTCCTGCGCCGCGCGGAGCGGGCGCGGGTCGCGGTGTTCAGCTGTCCCCTGATCACGATGAAGTTCATCAACATGGCGACCATCGCCCTGGAGAACCTCTTCGCCCCTCGCGGCAGCGAGATGGGAAGCATGGTCGACATCCTGGGCGTCGGGGTGATCATCAAGGGGGAAAGCGGCATCGGAAAGAGCGAATGCGTCCTGGCCCTGATCGAGCGGGGATACAGCCTGGTGGCCGATGACATCACGCGGGTGGTTCTGGTGGACGGCAAGGAGGTCGTGGGGAGCTGCGCGGAACTGACCCGCAACCACATGGAGGTCCGGGGGATCGGAATCATCAATGTCGCCGCGATGTTCGGGGTGAAGAGCATCCGCACCGACAAGCGGGTCGACCTGGTGGTCTCCCTTCGAAGCTGGAACGAGGTGCCGGATGTCGACCGGCTCGGCCTGGAGGATGAGTATGTCAAGATCCTCGGGGTCGACATCCCCCAGATCACCATCCCGGTGAAGCCGGGACGGGACATCGCCCGACTGGTGGAGGTTGCGGCGTTCCAGACCAAACTCAAGGCCTCGGGCTACAACCCGGCCCGTGAACTCAACGAGCGACTTCTGGCCCAGATGAGCCAGAAGTCGGCCCTGTGAGGGACTTTTAACCTCCCCGCGGCGACTTTCGGTTTGGCAACCCCCCCTCCCCGCTGTTATGGAACGGGCTGCCGGCCTTGTCGCCGGGCTGGAAAGAGACTGACACTTGGCCAAAATCACCAAAGAGCTCGTCGTTGTGAACAAGCTGGGCATCCATGCCCGGCCTGCGGCCATGTTCGTTCGGACCGCCAACAAGTTCGAGTGCCAGGTCTACGTTGAGAAGGATGGGGAGCGGGTCAACGGCAAGAGCATCATGGGGCTCATGATGCTGGCTGCGGGTCCCGGCAGCAAACTTCTCATCCACGCCGAAGGGGAGGATGCCGCCAAGGCGGTCGCAGAGATCGAGGCCCTCCTCAAGCGGAAGTTCGACGAGGAGTGATCTCAGCCCCCGGCACCTCCTGCCACCTTCGGCCCCCCCCTCCCTGAACCGCTCTGCTTCGCAGAGGGCACTGCAGTCGCCCGGAGCGGGGGCTTCTCACTCCAGGGGAAGGGCCGTTCCGGAGACTCGCCGTAGCTTGCGGGAGGCGCGGCGGAAGGCCCCCGATTCGCCGATGATCAGGACGCGGCCCGGCAGCTGGAGCTGCAGCCTGAGATGCTCAATCACCCGGGCCTCCTCGGCGGCTGACTCCCGTCCAAGCCACTTCCTCGGACACCCGACACTCAGCACGTACACCGGCTGGCGGGAGGGGTGTTTCAAGTGCTTTCGGGCCAGGTGGGCCCGGGTGGGGCGGCCTGCTTCCAGCAGCGCCGCCGCCAGGGTCCGGGTCTCCTCCTCCGTCAGTCCGTGGGGCAGGAAGGTGTCGGCGGGGGAGATCCAGGTTTTCTCCGCCTTGGCCTCCGCCAACGTCTGCTCGTAGCGGTCCAGGCGGGAGGCCAGGGCTTTGACCTGTTCGGTCTGCCCCGAGATGCGGTAATGGACATGGAGCGCCTGGGCCGCCGCCCCGATCGCTTCCTCATCCTCTTCCATCGCCCGTTCGAGATATCCGACCCCGGTCTGGTCCCCTTCCATGAGGATTCCCCGCCCGAGCCAGTACAACGCTGGGGCATGCGCCGGACGGAGGGCCAGGATCTGGCGGAGCAGCGGCGCGGCCACCTTGTCCCCCTCGAGATCGATCACGAGGCGGGCCTTTTCCCAGAGGCAGTCGGCATCCTCTCCCGGGTGGGGCACCGCCTGGTCGAGTGCCTCGATCCTCCGGATCAGCGCCCCGGCCTTTGCGTGCCGGTCCTTCCACGGCTGGGTGCACCGCTTGAGCCATTCGCGGCTCAGGTCCTGCCTCACCAGCGGCAGGATTCCCCCGACGAGCTCCTCCCCGGCCGTCACCGTGGGAGGGGCCGGAGCGGGGGGAAACAACCCCTCCTCCAACTCCGGGGGCAGGGCCCCCAGGGCTGCCAGCCGCTCCCTGAGGCAGGGATGGGTGTCGTCGTTGCTGGTGGTCATCCGGAAGGCCTGTTCGATCCAGCGCGCCAGGTCCTCCGCGGGAACGGGCGTCCGAATCGACTCCCGCATCTCCTCGAACACGCTCTCCGGGGGGGAGGTCATCGTGTTGGCCCGGCGCCAGATCCCGTTCCAGAACATCTCCTCCATCCGCCGGGAGAGGATCTGCACCCGGACGAGCGCGCGGGCGGAGGAGGCGACTCCCTCGAGGCGGCAGGCCGTGTCGTCGGCTTCAAACTCGTTCGCGCGGGAGAGGACGAAGGCGTGGGCGTTGAACCGCGGCCAGAACCACCGGGCGAAGCGGGCCACGATGGGGCGGAGGGACAATTCCCCGCGTCGCCTCGGCTTCCCCAGCTCCTCGAACACCGTGTGCCAGGAGCGTCGAAGCCGGTAGATCCAGCTCCCGAACCAGTTGTGCCGTCGCGAAAGATGGGCGAACTCGTGGGCCAGCACCCCCCTCAGCTCCTCCGGGGCCATCCCCTCGAGCAGCGGGAGCCCTAGGACGAGGACGTTGCGGTTCCACCCAAACACCCCCAGCCGGGGCCATTGCACCACCGCGGCGTTGCAGTCCGGAACCACCAGCACCTCGTGGAACGGCTGCGATCGCAGCTCCCGCCGCATCCGCTCGAGGGCCTGGAACAGCCCGGGGGCCTCGTTGCGGGAGAGGGGACGGCCTTCGGGCCGGGCGATCCGAACCCAGACCGGCCGCAGTGCCGCCCACCCTCCGAGCCCCAGGATCACGGAGGCCGTGCCGTAGACGACATACGCCCCGTCATCGGGATCCCT
>DMJJ01000036.1:0-420 GCA_003452185.1 Verrucomicrobiales bacterium
CGTTGGCGCATCCGTGGACATGACTGGGGTGCCGCGCGTGCCCGGGAGTCCGCCCTTCGCCCCGCCCGGCGGGGGGGGAGGGGCCGGGAGGGGGCGGGCCGGCCCGCGGGGGCCGGTCAGAGCTTCTCGGCGATGAACTTCTCGAGCTTGGCGGTGTCGGCGACGAAGCTACGAATCCCCTCGGACGTCTTCTCGGTGGCCATCGCATCCTCGTTAAACAGGAAGCGGAAGCGTTTTTCGTCCAGGACGAGCCGGTCGATCGGGGCGCCGGCCGCATCCCCCGGGGAGAGCTTTCGGGCCAGCGGGGCGGTGCTCTTCTGGAGCTCGCCGAGGAGGTTCGGGCTGATGGTCAGGAGGTCGCAGCCTGCGAGTTCGATGATCTCGCCCACGTTCCGGAAGCTGGCCCCCATGACCTCGGTC
>DMJJ01000036.1:583-1919 GCA_003452185.1 Verrucomicrobiales bacterium
CAGCTGGGCCAGCAGGTCCGGACTGATGGTCAACAAGTCACAACCAGCCAATGCGAGAATTTGCCCGACGTTGCGGAAGCTTGCGCCCATGACCTCGGTCGCGTGGCCGAACTTCTTGTAATAGCGGTAGATTTTCTGGACTGACTGCACGCCGGGATCCTCCGCGCCGGCAAAGTCCTTGCCGGTTTTCGCCTTGTGCCAATCGAGAATCCTCCCGACGAACGGGCTGATGAGCTGGATCTTCGCCTCGGCGCAGGCGACGGCCTGGGGAAGGGAGAAGAGGAGCGTGAGGTTGCAGTGGATCCCTTCCTTCTCGAGCTGCTCGGCGGCGCGGATTCCCTCCCAGGTGGAGGCGATCTTGATGAGGATCCGCTCCCGGGGGATGCCGTTCGCCGCGTAGAGCGAGATCAGGTGACGCGACTTGTCGAGGATCCCCTGGGTGTCAAAGGAGAGGGCAGCGTCTGTCTCGGTGGAGACCCGGCCTGGGACAATCTTCAGGATCTCGATGCCGAACAGCACCAGGAGCGTGTCGATCACCCGTCCGACCCGCGCGGCGGGGCTCCCGGGGGAGTTGCGATGTTCCGCCACGGCGCGGTCCACAAGCGACGCGTACTCGGGCATCTGGGCCGCCTTGAGGATGAGGGTCGGGTTCGTGGTGGCATCGCGTGGGGCGTATTGCTTGAGCGTGGCAAAGTCGCCCGTGTCGGCGACCACCACGGTCATCTGCTTGAGCTGTTCCAGCTGGTTGGGGGCCGGGGAAGTCGGGTTCATAGGTCAGTTTCTGGACAGTGTGTCAGAGTGTTTCAGCGCCCGAATAGGAGCAGAGCCCGGGCCGAATGCAATGGGATTCTCCCCCCCGAGGGCCAAGCACATCTTATGCTTCCCTGAGAGGTGGATCGTGCGGGTTGCCCCCGGGAAGGAGGGGGCCCGCAGGAGCCCCCCCGGGGGGAGAAGGGGGGGGCCCTCCCTCCCGTTGCGCCGGGGGCGGGGGGCGGGGTGGCTTCAGGTGCCGGAGGGCCGGTGCCGATGGAACCCACTGGACGGATGTATTGAACCGGAACAACGGCCCGAGAGCAGAACGGACCCCATGAATTGGTGGTCGTCACATCAACTGAAGTCGAAAAAGCCCGAGGCACGGATCGCGGCGGTGCAAAAGCTCGCCTCCAGCCAGAAGCCTGAGGTGATCGCCACCCTGGGTGAGATGGTGAGCGACACCGACCCGGGGGTGCGTCAGGCCGTGGCCGCCGCGCTGGGGACCTTCAAGGATGAGAAGGTCGTGATGCCGCTTTCGATGCTGCTCCGGGACTTCGCCCCGGAGACGCGCATCGCGGCCGCC
>DMJJ01000036.1:2180-5602 GCA_003452185.1 Verrucomicrobiales bacterium
GCGCATCGCGGCCGCCAAGGCCCTGGGGCAGGCCGGGGTCAAGCGGGCCGAGCGACAGCTCCTCGCCCTGCTCAAGGACCCGAGCGCCCCGGTGCGTCAGACGGTGGCCGCCGCGCTTCAGCAGCTCGGCTGGCAGCCCCAGACCTCCGAGGAGCGGGCGTTGCACAATGTCGCCACCGGCCGCTACATGCAGGCCGCGCAGGAGGGGGAGACCGCCTTCATCCCGCTGGTCTCGGCGCTCAAGGGGGACACCTATCAGCAGCGCAAGTCGGCCGTCGAGGCGCTCTCACGACTCGACGACGCGCGCGCCGTGCGGCCGCTCATCGCGTCGCTGAAGGATCCCGACACCCATGTCCGGGCCTCGGCCGTGGAGGCGATCGGGCGGATCAACAACCCCGAGGCCGTGGAGGCGGTGATCTGCGCCCTCAAGGATGAGTTCACCCCGGTGCGTGTCACGGCGGCCGAGGTGCTCGGGCGGCTTGGGGGGCCGAAGGTCTTCACCCCGTTGACCGTCGCCCTGCGCGACAAGGCGTGGGATGTCCGTCGCGCCGCGGTGGAGGGGCTGGCGCGGCTGGGGGAGCCGAAGGTGCTCGAGCATCTGGTGCCGCTGTTCAAGGACCCGGATGCCGACGTGCGCCTCTCGACGATCCGGGCCATGGCGACGCTCAAGGATGAGAGGGCGATCCCGGCGTTGATCATCGCCCTGACCGATGAGCAGCGGCCCGTGCGGGAGGCGGCCTCCAATGCGCTCCTGCGAATCGACCAGTACTGGGACCAGAGCGAGGCGGCGCAGAGCGTCATGCCCGAGCTGGAGGCAGCCCACCGGAGCCGGGAGTACTGGGTCCGCCAGGCGGCCTCCGAGGTGCTGGCCCGCATCGCCCAGGCGCGGGCCATGAGCCGGGGGCCGGAGGAGGAGGCCACGGCCGCGATGGCGCAGGCCCCCATGGCCGTCCAGGTCCTTGTAGGCCTGCTGCGGGACTCCGATCGGGACTTCCGCCTGGCAGCGGCAGAAGCCCTTGGAAGGCTTGGTGATGAGCGGGTGGCGATGGCGCTCGGGACGGCGCGTCAGGACATCGACCGATGGGTCCAGTCCGCGGCGAACACCGCCTGGGAGGAAATCCAGAAAAGGGTGAAGGGAAACTGACCCGACCAGCCGATAGAACGAGTGCAACGAGTTATGAAACGACGCCTCTTGCTCGTGGGGGATGGCCCACGGGGACTGCAGAACCTGAAGATCCTGGCATCGGGCCTCGGCCCGTCCTGGGAGATCTCCGCCGCCCCGGGGATTGTGGAAGCCCAGGAGCTCCTTCCCAAGGGACCGTTCGACGCGGTGCTCGCGGAGCTCCGCATCGGGGGGGCCAGCGGGCTCCAGTTCCTGAACCAGATCACGGAGCTCCACCCCAAGACCCAGCGCTTCGTGCTGGCGGATCTCTCCGACAAGCAGGCGATGACCAAGTGCGTGGGGACCTCCCATCACTATCTCGCCACGCCGTGCGACCCCCAGACGCTGCGTGCCGCGCTCGACCGGGCGTTCAGCCTCGACGTCTGGCTGATGAACGAGCGGGTGAAGAAGTTCATCGCCCAGATGCAGAAACTCCCGAGCATCCCGTCGCTCTACTTCCAGGTGGTGAAGGAGCTCCAGAGCCCCACCTCGTCGCTGGAGACCATCGGGGACCTGATCTCCAAGGACCTGGTGATGACGGCCAAGCTGCTCCAGCTGATCAACTCGGCGGTCTTCGGGCTGCGGCGGCAGATCGCGAGCCCCACGGAGGCGGTGCTCTGCCTGGGGGCTGAGACCACGAAGTCCGTCCTGCTGCTCGCCCACACCTTCTCGTACTTCGACAAGGTGAAGTCCTCCTCCTTCTCGATCGAGAGCCTCTGGGAGCATGCTCTGGCCACGGGGTCGCTCGCGCGATCCATCGCCCAGGTGCAGAATGCCTCGATGGACCTGGTGGAGGAGGCCTTCACGGCAGGGCTGTTGCACGACATTGGCAAGCTGGTCATCGCGTGCAACCTCCCGGCCGACTACATCAAGCTGATCCAGCGGGCCCAGCGGGAGAAGCGGGCGCTCTGGCTGATGGAGGAGGAGGTTTTCGGCCTGACACACGCGGAGGTGGGGGCGTGTGTGCTGGGGATCTGGGGCCTGCCGGTCTCGATCATCGAGGCGGTGGCGCTGCACCATTACCCGAGCCGTTTCCTGAGCAAGGATTTCTCCCCGCTCACCGCGGTGCACGTGGCGAACGCCTGGGACCACGAGCTCCGGGTGAAGGGAAAGGTGGACCCGTCGATGCTTCCCGAGGTCGACCCGAATTATCTCAAGGAGCTCGGGGCGACGGAGCTCCTCCCGCAGTGGCGGGAGGGGTGTCGGCTGCCGCCGATTCCCGAAAAGGAGGAGCCTTCGGCCGCGGTGCCGCCGCCGGCCGCGCCCCAGGCCGCCGCCGCCTGACGCAAGGAGCCACACCGCACCACGCCCGAGGCTACCATGTCCACCACCCTCACCTGCAAACGCCGCGTCCTGTTCGTGGATGACGAGCCGGCGTTTCTGGAGCTGCTCGGCGGGACGATGAAGGCCTACAGCCACGGGCTCTGGGAGATCCATCTCGCGGAGACCACGAGCAAGGCCCTGGCCCTTCTGGCGGAGCGGCAGATGCACCTGGTGGTCGTCGACATCCACATGCCGGTCGTGGATGGGATCCAGTTCCTGAAGCTGCTCCAGCGAAAGTATCCGAACATCCCAAGGGCCGTGCTCACCGGGGATGCGTCGGATGAGCACCGGGCGGCATGCCAGAACAACGGCGTGGAGCTGTTCCTGGAAAAGCCACGCTCGCCCGAGGGGCTGGAGATCGTTCATGCCACGCTCGACGAGCTCGCCAAATGGCAGCCCGAGAACGGATTCCAGGGAGTGCTCCGCCGGGTCGGCCTTCAGGATGTGCTCCAGATGGAGTGCCTGGCGCGGAGCTCCGTGATCCTCGAGATCTCGGCGCGGGGCCAGACGGGGCAGATCTTCATCGAACGGGGATCGATCATCCATGCGCGGGTCGACGAGTTGAAGGGGGAGGCCGCCTTCAACCACCTCCTCTCCTTTCAGGGGGGGCAGTTCAACCTCAAGGGGTTCACCGAGCCCGAGGAACGGAGCATCTCAGGCTCGTGGGAGTTCCTGCTGATGGAGGCGGCCCGCAACCGGGACGAGGTCTTGAACGCGGGGGAGCCAGCCCCGGAACCGACGCTGGCCAACACGGACGGGACCACCACGACGATCCCGGAGAATCTCTTTTCGGCGGCCCCTCCCCCCTCCCCCCCCCCGGAGCCCGAGGCTTCGGCCCCGGCGGATGAGCCCGCGGCAGAGGAGGCCACGCCCCCGGCCCCGCCCAGGGTGGAGGAGTTCCTGATCCTCACCCCGCGGGGGGAGATCGTCCACCAGT
>DMJJ01000499.1 GCA_003452185.1 Verrucomicrobiales bacterium
CTAGGGGCTCCGGGCCAGGTTCCATTTCCGCCATCCCCAAGCCCCCCGTAGCGGGTCTCAACCGCTACCTTGGGTCAGCGCAACTCCTTCACCCCCACGGCCATCGGAAGAACCAGTGCGCGGGCTCCGGCCGGGATGGGAACCCTGCGCGACTCCTCCCCGGGAAAGCGCACCTCAAGCTCAGCTGTCCCGGGCCCCGAAGGATGAAACACGAGCGTTGCCCCATCCTGTGCCCAGTAGCCCCCTCCGGCGCGCACTTCCCGCCGTGCGCCGCCGCGTCCCCCCTGCCAGAGCCTGAATGACGTGCCGACGCCGGCCGGGTTTCCGACGCTTCCCTCCACCCGCACGCGCACCCCGGGGACGCCCCCCGTGTTGTGAAGCAATCGGGTCTGGCCTCCGTTCTGGGTGACGACGAGGTCCATGCGGCCATCTCCATCGTAGTCTGCCACGGCACACGCCCTCTGTTCACCGTAAACCCGAACCCCGCTTCGCTGGCCTGAGAGCGGCTGAAAGCCCCCACGGCCATCCCCAAGCAGCACCAACCCACGCCCGGCGTCCATCCGCCATCCGTCGGGGTTCATGGCATGGAAGTTCTGTGCAAGGAACAAATCCTCATGCCCATCCCCATCGAAATCCGCCACCGAAACCCCGAAAGCCGGGGCAAATTGCGCCTCGGGCGGGAGCGGATGCGGCTCAAACCGGTCGCCTCGGTTGAGGAACAGCGTGGTCTCGAGATGGGCGGCGTGGAGAAAGGAGGCGGCGGCCCCGTGGTCGCCAAGAATGGCGGGAACCTCGAGCTGGGCGAAAGCATGGTAATCGAGAATCCTCTCACGGATGAACGGCAGGGCTGTCGCGATCGCCCCATACGAGCGCACGGGGACGAGCCGGCCCAACTCCGGCTCACGATAACTTTCCAGAATCTCCACGCCTCCACCCCCGGTAAAGTCTCCGTAAACAAGGTGGAGCCCCCCGCGGCCGAAGCCGCTCACGGACTGGTTGAGCCCCCAGTTCGTGGCCACGAAGTCGACGTTGCCATCCTCATCAAAATCCCCCGCCACGATCCCGTTCCACCGCCCGGTCCAGGATTCGAGGCCAAGAGAATGCGTGAGGTCCTCCCGCTCGAACCCCCGAAGCCGGATCACTCTCACCGGCCCGTAGTCGCACGCCAGAAGGAGTTCAGGGTGTCCATCTCCGTCCAGGTCGGCGAAAGTGGCCCCACTGACCATGCCGAGATCCCCCCAGCGACCCACGATCCTGAAGCGGCCCTGGTCATTTCGAAGCAGCAGGGAGACGGGAGGCTCCGGGTAGCGCCCCGCAACGGCCCGCCCGCCGATGAACAAGTCCAGGTCGCCATCCCCGTCGAGATCCGCCATCGCCAGGGGGCCCGCGCAAAGGGGGGCCCCAAGAAGGCTCTCCCCAGCGGTGCGCGTCGCAGTGGAATACACCCGAAGGCATCCCCCGTTTGTGCGACCATCCTCATAGTGGGAGGACCCGACGAGCAGCACCTTGTTGACCGCGAGCACGGCCGTCTGATCCCGGGTTGCCCGCACATTGAAGGGGGCGCCGACATCCCAGATGAAGTCCCTCCCCTGCT
Organism: Verrucomicrobiales bacterium; assembly: GCA_003452185.1. Lineage (GTDB taxonomy): Bacteria > Verrucomicrobiota > Verrucomicrobiia > Limisphaerales > UBA11320 > UBA11320. The sequence goes on from DMJJ01000499.1 coordinate 1,595, forward strand.
GGTTGCGAAACAGCCCCATGAGCCCCCCTTTCCCAGAGGTCACAACCAGGTCCTCCCATCCATCTCCGTCGACGTCCTGCCAGCACACCCCAGGCCCCAGCTGGCTCAGGCGATGCGGGAGGAGGCTTTGTCGCTCAAAATCGTCGAACGGCTCCTCGGTGTGGGTGTGATGGAGGAGCTGGCTGAGATCCTCGAACAGGGGTCGCGCGGCGGGGGCGGGCGCCGGGTCCGGTTCGGGCCGGAGAGGGGCCGCCGCCTGGTCGACCTCGCAGACCGAATCGGGGGGAAGGTTCGTGAGCAGGCTCCTTCGACCATCCCTCCAGACGACCTCCAACGAAAGCCCTCCCCCGCCCGGGCCGGCGGCAAAACATCGCATCGGGTCATCGCCCGAGAGATAGCGTCCTCCGGCCATGATCTCCTGGGTCTGCACCACAGGCCCACCGCTGACACGGAGCCTGGCGCCGATCCCACGACTATTGCCCCCCTCCCCCTTGAGGCGCACTCCGAGACGCGGGGCGCCGGAGTCGTTTCGGAAGACCTCCGCCGGCCCGTTCAGATGGCTGACCACCACGTCCATGTCCCCGTCGTTGTCCAGGTCGGCAAGTGCGATTCCGGTTGCGACCCCTCCCGAGTCATAGCCCCATCGGGCGCTCTCATCGGTGAACCTCAGCCCGCCGTGGTTTCGGAACGCCATTTTTCCGGGAGAAAGCCGACCGTAGAGCTTACGGAGTCGCAGCACCTCCATGGCCGGTAGGGCGGCCGCATTGCGGCGGCGCCCCGCCTCATTTGTGACATCGATGTCCATGGAGTCGATTTCGTTCCCCGTGATCGTCAGGACATCCTCGTAGCCGTCGAGATCGACATCCAAAAACACCACGCCCCAAGTCCACTCGCTGGCCATCAGCCCGGCATAGCCGGCCACTTCCGCATAAGTCCCGTCGCCGCGCCCCAGCTGGAGTGTATTCCTGGAATACTGGGCGCGCGCGATGAAGTCGCCGATGGCGTTCTGCACGGGCTGGATGTTCCCAAGCTGGACGGCCCGCCGGGTGTGGCGCGGGCTGAGCATGTCCACGACCAGGAGGTCATCAATGCCATCCCGGTTCACGTCGGCCACATCGACCCCCATGGAGAACCGAGAGATCGATCGAAGCGCCTCGTGGGGTGCGGCCCGAAACCCTCCGTGGCCATCGTTGATCCAGAGGCGATCGGGTGAAGCGAAGTCGTTGCAGATATATATATCCGGAGCGCCATCGCCATTCAGGTCACGCATGATGACCGAGAGTCCCCAATCCCGCGGAGGTTCCTTGAGCACCCGTCCCTCCTCGTCGACAAACGTCCCGCCGGTGAAGGAGACGGGCGTGAACCGGCCGTGACCATCGTTCAACGCGAAGAAGTCAACATCCCCTGTCTCCTGCACCCCACCTGAAGGGTCCACCAGAAAACGTCCCTCGAGATCCGGGTCTGAGACAGGCCGCCCCTCAAAGGCGGTCACCACGGAAACGCCCCCCTGGTCCTGAAGGGTGATCGCGGCGGCGGGCCGGTCCCGGTACGTCCAGACCCGGTAGTTCGTCACGTAAAGATCGAGATCTCCATCCCCGTCGACATCCGCCAGGGCAATGGACATGCCCCCTTTCCCCAGATTAACGGTCTGCGAGCGGCTGAACCGGCCACGACCGTCATTGATCCAGATGGAGGTCCCCCGCCCCAGGGTGTTGATGATCAGGTCGAGGTCGCCGTCCCCATCCACATCCGCCGCGGCAACCCCCGTGCACCACCCGGGACCGGGGCTCCCGAGTCCGCTTGCAGCCCCTACATTCTCAAACCGGCCCTGGCCAAGATTTCGAAACAAAGCGTTAGGCCCCGCCAACCCGCAAAAGAAGAGGTCACACCAGCCGTCGCCATCAAAGTCCCCGGCGGCGACCCCGGAACCGTTGAGGAGCATGACGTTCGTCAGCCAGGTGGACTCAGGAAGAGAGTTGGTAAAGAGGATCCCCGTCGTCAGCGGGTTCAACCGGGTGAATCCGTCGCGAGCCGGTCCGGAGCGGGGCGTCCGGGCGACTCGGCCCCCCGAGATGGGATGCCAGTCGAGCTCGCCGCCTCGGAGGGTCGACACGGCGAAAAGTCCCCCCAAGACCAGGCTGAGAACCAGAAGCAGCCTGGCCCAGAATGGAGCGTGAGACGGCATGGGCGTACACGGTACCTCAGTCATCGGGGATCCAGTGTATGACGGGACCCTAGCCGGAACGGCACCGGTTGGCGAGGGAAAAGGGCCCTGCCCAAAGCCACCGGAGCCGAGCCGGGAGCTTGTCTTGTAGACTGGGTCCGAGCATGCCCAAACTGGGCATTCAGAGTCGGACCTCAGCCCAGTGCGAGCCGCGAGCAGCAGGCAACCTCAAGGAGCCGTGGTGGTCCCCGCGGGCGCGAGCCGATAGAATTTCCCCGAGGGGCCGACCACCTCCGGATCGATGTAGTGGAGAATCCCCGCGATCGGATTCGCAGGACCGGCCGGCGCCCATGTCTTCAGGTCCGGCGAGACCTCGACCTCATAGGTTCCGGGGCCTGGAATCGGAAGGCAGACATGGAACATGCCGTCCGGCAGATGGAGGCTCGATGGCAGGGGGTGATCATCATCCAGAATCAGCGCCTCGGCACGGTAGGGGGGCTCGAGCCGGTACGCCGGCCACCCTGGGAGCGGCTTGGCCGGGGCCGGAGGAGGAAGGAGCTCCAGGCGAACTGTCTCCATCCCCTCCGGGATCTTGTCATCGATCGGCACCAGAACCAGCTTCGCCCGGCGCTCCCCGGCGGGGAGGGTGACGCTCCCCGGCAGGGATTCATAATCAAGCCCCGGGGTCGCGGTGCCCGAGACCTGGAGGCCGACGGTCACCGCCTCGTTCGTCCGCCCGGTGCGATGGAGGATGAAAACGGCCTCCCGAGTCCCCCAGACCGGCTGCCCCTCGGAGGCAATCGGGTCGGTGGCGTAGAGGTGAATCACCGGCGGGAGCGAGTCGTCCGGATCGTTGTCGAGCAGCTTCGCTTCAGCGGCTCCCGGGTCGCCCACGGTGTAGCAGGTCGGATCAAACCGGGCGAACTTCGGACAGGAGACGGGATCAATCACCAGGTCGATTGTCTCGGTCCCTTCCACAAGATCGTCATCCATGGGCACAACCGTGACCTCGGCGTCGGAGACCGACTCCGGGATCACCACCAGGCCCGGCAGGTAGGCGTAATCAACTCCGTTCCGGGCGGTTCCCTCCATGTGGTAATGGACCGCCAACGGCCGGTTGAGATCCCCCCCGGTGCGGTGGAGGGTGAAGACCGCCACGTTTGGCCGGATGGCAAGCCCCATGCCCGGCGGCAGGGGGGTTGGTTCCGCCGCCTCGGGATCCGTGGCCGACACGGTCACACGCGGGAGAGTCCCCAACCAGGGATCCACATGCACCGCCACCGGAGCGGTGGTGGTTGTGGCCCCCAGGTCATCGTGCGCCACGGCGGTGAGGAGATAATCCCCTGCCTGGACGTTGCCCCAGCTAAAGCTATGCGTCACCAGGGTGCCGGGGTCGGGCTTGCGGATCCAGGTGATGCGCGACTCCCCGATCCGCTGCGTTCCGGCGAAGAACTCGACGAACGGGACATAGCCGTCGGCATCCGCCGTCTGCACCACGATCTCGATGGCAGCCGGAGCGGTGTACACCGATCCCGAAACAGGCCGGACAATATCGGCCTTGGGGGGGAGGTTTCCCGTGCTCAGGCTGTTGTCGTGAATCGTGACGGTGGCGACAGAATTGGAGCCCACGTCATAGTACTCAACAGGCAGGATCACTCCTCCCGGCCCCGCGGGATCAATGATCGGGGAGGGATAGAGTCGCACCACCACCGACTCATCCCCTTCCTTCAGGGTGTCGAACCACGGGATCACCGGCAGCTCAACCGACGAGGCTCCCGCGGGAATCCAGACCGTGGAACCGAGGGGGGCATAATCAATCCCCTCGGAGGCCGTCCCTTCGAGGCCGAAGAACACCAGCATCGGAAGCGAGAGGTCGCCCCCGGTCCGCGTCACGGTGAACGTCCCACGGTCCACGAGCTTTGATATGCTCGGGTCGCTGGTGGGAGGTTCGGTGGCGGAGTCGTCTGTCGCCACCAGGTTGACCACCGGACCCGACGGCGGTGCCCCTTCGCCGTTGTCGAGGAGGACGGCCTTGGCTGCAAACGGGCTGCCGAGCTGGTAGCATTCCCGCGGAGGCGGGAAGATGGCGGGGCAGATCGGGGAGTCGAGCACGACGGCGACGGTTTCCGTAAGCTCCACCAGACCGTCATCGAAAGGGGTCACGGTGATGAGGGCGGTGGTCGATCCGGCAGGAATCACCACCAGGCCGCTGAGGAACTCGTAGTCGACCCCGTTTTGCGCCGAACCCTCGAGATGATATTGCACCGGCAGGGCGAAGTCGTTCGGCCCGGTCCTTGTCACGGTGAAGAGGGCGGGGTTGAGCAGTGTGGGCCGCATCTGACCGGGGGGAACCCGGGCGGGCTCCGCCGCCTCGGGATCCGTGGCCTCCACGGTCACCACGTCCGGGATGGGGACGAGGGGGAGCGTGGGGTCGACGATCCCCTGGGCCAGGCCCGGAAGGCAGGGGCCTATCCCGAGCAGGGCGAGGAGCAGGGCCGAAGCGGCAAGGGCGCAGACCGGAGGCAGAAGGAGGCGTTCACGTTTCATGGGACAATCCAGTTGGCCCGGCATCCCTGGTGCGCCTCCGGGCAAGAGATCACAAGTTGGGCCGGGCAGTTCTACAACACCTACGGGCCAGCTTTACCAGCGGGGGGAAAAAGGACAAGGAGGAGTTTGCCCCCACCCGGGGGCTTCGGGGCGCGCGCCGCCGAAGGGGGGGGCTGCCAACCGGCAGAGGGGTGCGGGACCCATGCCCCGCCCTCCGCTCGGGCCGGAACCGGGGGGGGGGCCTACGGTGCCACCCCAACCCCCGAGGGGATGACCCCGGCCCGCGTGGCGGGGTCGGCCCACCGGGCGAGGGTCCCCTCGAGCTCCCGGGGCCGGATCGGCTTGGTGAGGTAGTCGTCGAGCCCGGCCTGCAGGCAGACCTCGCGATCCCCCTGAAGGGCGTTGGCCGTGAGGGCGACCAGGATCGGCCGCTTTCCGCGGGGCCAGCGACGACAGATCTCCCGCGCCGCCTCGTACCCGTCCATCATCGGCATCTGCATGTCGAGGAACACGAGATCGAAGGCCCCCTCCTGCAATGCCTGGAGCACCTCCACCCCGTTGGAGACAATTGCGGGCTCGTAGCCCATCCGTTTCAGCATCGCCTGAACCACCTTCTGGTTCACGGGACTGTCATCCGCGACGAGGATCCGAAGGGGGATCCGGGAGGCGGCGGACCTGTCGAACTCGGAGGCGCCGGCGGGAGTGCGGGTCGGGGCCTCCGCGCCCAGGGCACGGCAGACCGCCTCGAGCAGCTGTCGACGCCGGATCGGCTTGTAGACGGCGGGGGTCGGGGGGGCGGAGGGAGCCCCTTCTGGAGCCCGCCGGCTGTGGGTCAGGAGCACCACGGGGAGGGTGGCCCCGGCCGGGAGCCTCCGGATCGACTCAAGGAGACGGGATCCGGGGGACTCGGGGAGCTGGGCATCGATGATCGCGAGGTCAAACGCCTCCCCCGCGATCAGGCGGGACAAGGCTTCCGAGCCGCTCGCGGCGGCGGTGGTCTCGAGCTGCCACTCCGCGGCATGCTGTTCGATGACCTGCCGGATGCTTGGGTTGTCCTCGACGATCAGGAGGCGTCGTCCCCCGAGGTTGAACCCCGCGGCCTGGCTGGCCGGGGGGGACGAGGCGGCCGATGCCGGCAGGGTGAACTGGAAGGTCGAGCCCTGGCCGGGTTCGCTCTCCACCCACATGCGCCCCCCCATCAACTCCGCGAGCTTCCGGCTGATCGCAAGCCCCAGCCCCGTGCCGCCGAACTGCCGCGTCGTCGAGGCGTCCACCTGGCTGAAGGCGCGGAAGAGGCGGTCACGCCGGTCCGCGGGGATCCCGATTCCGGTGTCCCGCACGGCAAACCGCAGCGCCACGCTGCCGGGCAGCGCCTGGCTTGGGGACTCCTCTGCGATGACCTCGATGATGACCTCCCCCTTGGAGGTGAACTTCACGCCGTTGCCAACCAGGTTGAGGAGGACCTGCCGCAAGCGGGTCACATCTCCGGAGATCCAGTCAGGGACGCCGGGCCCCAGGAGGAACCCAAGGTCGAGGCCCTTCTCGGCGGCCTTCGGAGCCAGGAGCTCGAGGGTTTCCTCCAGGCACGACCGGAGATCAAATGGCCGCTGCTCGAGCTCAAGCCGGCCTGCCTCGATCTTCGAGAAATCGAGGATGTCGTTGATGATTGCGAGGAGGGCATCGGCGCTGTTGCGGATCGTCTCGACGAAGTCGCGCTGTTCCTCCGTCATCGGGGTGTCCATGAGGAGGGCGGTCATTCCGATGACCCCGTTCATCGGGGTCCGGATCTCATGGCTCATGTTGGCCAGGAACTCGGACTTCGCCTGGGTGGCGTCCGCGAGCTTCTGGTTCAGGACGTTCAGGGCGGTGTTGCTCGCGATGAGCTGGTGCTGGCTCTCCCGCAGGGCTCGGAACGCCTCATCCCGCTGGCGCTCGCTCAGGTAGGCCTTCGAGTGATAGCGGATGCGGGCCACCAACTCGAGCCGGTCGGGGAGCTTCACCAGGTAGTCATCCGCCCCCGCAGCAAAGGCCTCCTTCTTGGTGCCGGGGTCCTCCCGCACGGAGAGGACGATGATCGGGATGTCCCGGGTGGTGGTGTTCGCCCGGTATTGCCGGACCAGGCTCAGGCCGTCGATCTCCGGCATGACGAGGTCCTGCAGGATGACGGTCGGCTTGAGTTCGTTCGCCAGCTGGACGGCGTCGCGGGCGTTGGAGCAGTAGTGAAAGAAGATCCCGGCCTCGGTCATGAGCATCCGCCGCACCGACTCCCCGACCAGCGCCTGGTCGTCCACGAGGAGCACCAGGATCTGTCGCTCCAGAAACCCCGTCTCGCCGCGCGAGCCGGAGGGGAGGTCTGCCGGGAGGACTTCGGAGGCCGGGGTGGCCGGGTTGAGTGGGTGTTGGCTCATAGAGAAAATTGGGGTGACGGGGGCCCTCCAGGGCGCGGGGCACTCATGGCTGGGCTCCTCCGATCAGGTCGCGCACAGCGCGCACCAGGGTGTCATCGTGAAAGCTCCCCTTCGTGAGGTAGTAATCGGCCCCGGCATCCAGGCCCCGCTGGCGGTCCTCCTCCCGGTCCTTGTAGGAGACAATCATGGCGGGGATCGAACGGAGCCGGGGATCCCGCTTCAGGAGGGAGACCAGCTCGATCCCGTCCATCCGGGGCATGTCGACGTCGCTCACCAGAAGGTCATACTCGCCCGACCGGAGGAGGTTCCACCCCTCCATGCCGTCGACCGCTAGCTCGACCTCGTAGCCGTGGCTGGTGAGGAGCTTGCGCTCGAGTTCCCGGACCGTGAGGGAGTCGTCCACGACGAGGATCCGCTTGCGCCCGGCCTCCATCCCGGAGGGGAGCCCGCGGGCGATGCGCTCAAGGGTGCCGTCGCCGGCCAGCTTGTCCACCGAGCGGATCAGGTCCTCGACGTCGACGATGAGCACGGGCGACCCGTTTTCCATGACTGCGCCGGAGCTGATGTCCTTCACCTTGCCGAGGCGGGGGTCGAGGGTTTGGACGACGAGCTCCTTCTCGCCGAGGAAGCGGTCGACGACGACCCCGTATCGCTGGTTGGAATCGCCGAGCACCACCACTGTCAGGGATCCGTCGCGCGGGACCCCCGCATCGGGGCGTCCGAACACCTGTCGTGCGGTGACGAGGCCGACGGGGCGGCCCTCGAACTGGAAATGGGAGCGGCCCTCCAGGGACTGCACGGCGGGGAGCCCGACCCGCACGGTTCTGAGCACGTGGACGAGCGGGAGGGCGTACGGTTCCCCGTCGATCTCCACCAGCAGGCTGCGGAGCACCGAGAGGGTCAGCGGGAGCTGCATCTGGAATCGGGTGCCGCGCCCCGGCTCGGAGGAGACGCGGATGGTGCCGCGGACGCTCTTCACCACACTCTGCACCACATCGAGCCCCACGCCGCGGCCCGAGATCTCGGTGACCTCCTGCTTCACCGTGAACCCCGGCAGAAAGAGGAACTCGAGCAACTCCGCCTCGCTCAGCCGCGCGGCGGTCTCCTCGTTGGTGAGGCCGCGGGCCACCACGGTGCGGCGCACCCGCTCGATCTCGATCCCGCGGCCATCCTCCGAGACGGTCACCAGGAGCCGGCCGGCGCTGTGTCGGGCCTCCAGGCGCAGGACCCCCTCGGGAGGCTTGCCTGCCGCGACACGCTCGGCGGGGGTCTCCAGCCCGTGGTCGATGGCGTTCCGCAGGAGGTGGGTGAGCGGGGCCTCGAGCCGCTCCAGGATATCGCGATCCACCTGGGTCCCCTCCCCCACAATCTCGAGCCGGAGCTCCTTCCCAAGCGTCCGCCCAAGGTCGCGAACCATCCGGGGAAACCCCCGGACCCCATCGGCGAAGGGGCGCATCCGGCAGGCCAGGGCCTCCTGATAGAGGCGGTGGGCCAGATTGGTCGACCGCCGGTCAAACATCTCGAGCTCCGCGCACCGGGAGGTGAGCAGCTCCTGGCACGCGGCCAGGGTCCGCTGCGCCGACTCGAAGGCGCTCCCCGTCCGCTCATCCTCCAGGAGCCCCGAGAGGGAATCCCGCAGGGTGTCGATCGAGCGTCCCAGGTCCCCCTGCAGCTGCTTGAGCCGCACGAGCGACTCCCCGAACGGCCGGAGCCATCTCGACTCGACGAGCGATTCCCCGGCAAGACCCAGCAGGCGATTCACATGCTCGGCTTTGACCCGCAGGACCGGATCGACGGGGTCGCGCTTTGCGACGGCGGGCGCCGGGGGCGGCTTCACCGGGACCTCGCCGGGGGGTGCCGGAGGAGCAGACGCCCCCCCGGGGGGGGCCGGAGCCACGGCCACAGGGGTGGGATCGGGGACGGGCCGGAGCTCCGGTGGGGGCAAGAGGGCCTCGCCTCGGAGGGATCGCTCCAGGCTGGAGATGCAGGCGTCGACCGCCCCCTTCTCCCCGTTCTCCCATCGCGACAGCTCAGCCTCCGTGGTCAGGCTGATGCGGGTGATCAGGTCGACGCCCGCCAGGAGGGCGTCAATCGCGGCGCGGGCCAGGGTCAGCTCCCCTTTCTGGGCGGCGACGAAACAATCCTCCATGGCATGGGCGATGCGCACCGCCACCCCGAGTCCGACGATCCGGGCCGCCCCCTTGAGGGAGTGGGCGGCGCGCATCATCGATTCAAGGTCGCCGGGGGTGGGAGGGGCTTTTTCGAGCGCCAGCAGGCCGGAGGTGACGAGGGCGAGCTGGTTCTCGGCCTCCACCCGGAAGAGCTCCACCATCGACATCTGACTGAGGTCCTTGCCGCTCATCCGAGGCTCCGGTTAAGGAGGTGAAACAGCCTCTCGTCGTCGATCAGCCCGACGGAACGCCCCTCCAGGAGGGCGATGCCGTGGGTGCAGGGATGCCCCCCGCGGGAGACGGTCGACGGGACTTCGCGGATGTCGCCCGGCGGGAATCGGGTGATCCCGTGGACGTGGTCCACAGGGAACGCGAACCGGTCCCCCTCGCGGCGGGCGATCAGGAGGCGCTGGTGGGAAGCCTCGGACGCCGTTTCTCCATGCGGCCCGTCGGATTGCGCGACCCCGAGTGCACGATCGAGGCCGGCGCAGATCACCAGCTCCCCCCGGACATTCACCACCCCGAGGACCACCCCCTGCCGACGATGCGGCAGGGT
>DMJJ01000097.1 GCA_003452185.1 Verrucomicrobiales bacterium
GGGGGGCCTTGCTCATGCCGGCAGGGGGGGGAGAATGGAGCACGGGTCGAACAGCTCCTTGATCCGGTGTTCCAGGGGGTGAGCGGTGCGTGGGGGCGACGCCCTCCCGGCTTCGTGCGCCAGGTGGAGCAGCCCTGCTCCCACCCGGGCCAGGAACGGACACGGACCGAGGCCCGCGATCGTGGCAAAGAGTTGCGAGGGGAGCAGCGACCGCCTCCAGGGAGGACCCGCCGGGTGACGACGAAAGAACGCTTCATCGTATCCCGTGTCCCCCGGGGTCGCAAACCCCAGCCGAAGCGCCTCCGCCCCCTCCCACTCGACCGCCTCCCTCAGGCCCGCAAAGCCGACCACCACCCGGATCGGACCCCGGGCCTCGGGCCGGTGCGCATCCAGGATCACCGGAGTCAGCGGGGACTCAAGAACCCGCTCCACACACGCTTCCGCCTCGGACGTCGAGCCGCACTCCTGGATCAGAATGCGCTCCGATTCCGGACGAGGGACCACCTTGAAGCTCACTTCCGTGATGACCCCCAGGGATCCACCCGCTCCGATGAACAGCTTGACGAGATCGAACCCCGCGACGTTCTTCACGACCCGGCCTCCCGAATGGATTTGCCGTCCGTCCGGGAGCACCGCCCGGAGGCCGATCACCGAATCGCGAACGGTCCCGTGTCCGTGTCGCCTGGGGCCGCTGGCGTTCAGCTCCAGCAGCCGGCCGACCGTGAGAGTCTCGGCAAACGGGGGATCGACCGGCACCCATTGCCCGTGGTGAGCCAGGGTCTCCTGCAGGGCGGCCAGCGTGATTCCCGCCTCGACCGTCACCGTCATGTCCTCCGGAACATGTTCCACCAGACGGTTCAGTCGCGAGAGGTCGATCGTGCCCACAGGGGTGCGGGCCTTGTTCGCGCGGGCCAGTTGCCCCGCCAGTTCCTCCGGCGTCAAGGGGTGGAGCGGGGAGTTCACGCGCAGGCCTGTTTCTTCGGGTTGAAGTCGCTGCACCGCTTCGACCCCGGGAACATCTTGTGGGGATTGCATCGCTGGCCCGGGTCGAAGGCACGGCGCAGGAGGCGCATGGCGTCCAGATCGTCCGGGGTGAACTGCAGCGCCATGAACTCCATCTTCTCCACCCCGATGCCATGCTCCCCGGTGACGCTCCCCCCGAGGGCCACGCACTTCTCGAGGATCTCGTTGCTCGCCAGCAGGGCGCGGCGCACCTGATCCGGGTCCCGCTCATCGTAGAGCACCAGGGGATGCAGATTGCCATCCCCGGCATGGAATACATTGGGAATGCGGAGCCCATGACGCCGGCTGCATTCCTGGATGAACCGCATCATCTCGGGAAGCTTCGACCGGGGCACCACCCCATCCTGGGTGAGGAAGTTGGGGCTCAGGCGGCCGATGGCGCCGAAGGCCCGCTTGCGGCTCTTCCAGAGATCGGCCCTCTCCTGTTCCGACGCCGCCACCCGGACCTCGCGAGCCCGGTGCTGCCGTGCGATCTCCGTGACCTGGGCCGCCTGTCGATCAAGCCCCGGGGCGAGCCCGTCGAGTTCGACGATGAGCACGGCACCCGCGTCGAGGGGAAACCCGAAGTGGTATGCCTGCTCCACGGCCTGGGTGATCAGCTGGTCCATCATCTCAAGGGCCGCCGGCACGATGCCGGCGCGGATGATGTCGCTGACCGTGCGGCTCGCGTCGTCCACGGTCTCGAAAACCCCCAGGAGCGTCTTGTGGGCCCGGGGGGCCCGGATCAGCCGCACCAGGACCCGGGTGACCACCCCGAACATTCCCTCGCACCCGATCGCGGCCCCCCGGAGGTCGAGTCCGGTACCCTCCTCCCCCTCATCCGGCCGGGTTCCCAGCCAGCAGATCTCCCCGTCGGGCAGCACCATCTCGAACCCCAGGACATGGTTGGTCGTCACCCCGTACTTCAGGGTGTGCGGGCCGCCCGAGTTCGTGGCGACGTTCCCCCCGATGGTGCATGCCGTCTGGCTTGAGGGATCCGGGGCGTAAAGGAGCCCCAGCTCCTTGACGGCCGCCGTGACCCAGCTGTTGACACAGCCCGCCTCGACCAGGGCGCGGCGGTTGCGGGCATCGACCGACAGGATGCGGTTCATGCGGCTCAGGCCGATCATCACCCCCCCGTCCACCGCCAGGACTGAACCGCTCAGGCTGGTGCCGGCTCCCCGCGGGATGATGGGGACGCCAGCCCGATGGCAGGCGGAGACGACCTTCGAGACCTCTACGGGAGAGCCAGGCAGGACCACCCCCTGGGGCGGGTTGCGCTCCAGGGTGAAGGCGTCGCATTCGTACACCAGAAGTTGTCGGGAGCCGCACACGACGTGCTCGTCGCCGACGATCCGTCGGAGTTCCTCAAGCAGTTGAGCAGGCAGGCTGGCGCAGGGGGCGCAGGGCATCCCCCAAAGGGTAGAAGAAACGGGGCTCTCCTGTCGAGGGGAGCGCTCATGGGGGGGCGGCGACTGGCGATTGGCGATTGGCGATGGAAATCGAAAATCGAAAATCGAAAATCGAAGATTCCGCCCCGTGAGGGAAGCGACACAAGCACTCACCCGCGTTGCCGGGTAGGTAAGGAAGAAACTCGCTGGAGGGTGCGCCACTCCTCCCCTGTAGCAACTGACGTCAGGAAGTTGGCCCGCTCCGAGCGGGCTTTCACCTCTCCCCAGCCATGATTCCCGCCCCGGCTCGCAACTCCGCTAGAAGCTCTGCGGGGTGGCGGGGACCTTCGCGGAGGCCCGGGGCTCCCGGACCCCCGGTGCCGTTCCCCTGGCAGCGGGCTGGGGGACCGGGGCGAGGCTCGGGGCAGGGGCCGTGGCCGGTTCGCCACCCCTCCCCTGGACCAGCCGTCCGACTTCCTCCACCGCACGGTTCAGCCGGGCGGCCTGGTTCTGCAGCTGTCGGGCCGCGGCGGCACACTCCTCCGCGCTCGCGGCGTCCGATTGGGTCAGCTTGTCCATGTCGGCTACCGCGCTGTTCACCTGGGAGATCCCCTGGTTCTGCTCCGTCGAGTGGGAGGCAACCTCCCCGGCCACCTCATCCATGGCCCGGATGGAGAGAACGATTTCCTGGAGCGACAGCTTGACCCGCTCGCTGATCTCGACCCCGCGTTCGCTCTTGGAAATGGAGTCCTGGATTCCCTGGGCGGTCTCGCGGGCTGCGGCGGCGCTCCGTTGCGCCAGGTTGCGAACCTCCTCCGCCACGACCGAGAACCCCATGCCAGCCTCCCCGGCGCGCGCCGCCTCCACCGCCGCGTTCAGGGCCAGAATGTTCGTCTGGAAGGCGATCTCATCGATCGACTTCAGGATGTTGGCGATCGAGCTGCTGGAGTTGCGGATCTCCTCCATCGCGTCGGCCATCCTGCCCATGTCGGCTGCCCCCGCCTCGGCGGCGGAGCGGGTGGTTGCCGCAAGGTCCTTCGCCCGGCCCGCGCTTTCGGCATTGAGCTTGGTCATGCTCGACATCTCCTCAAGGGAGGCGCTGGTCTCCTCGAGGGCGGCTGCCCGCTGTCCGGCCCCGTCCGCCTGGGCCTGGCTGGCGGACGACACCTGTGAGGAGGCGGCGGCCAGTCCGCTCCCCACCTCTCGCATCTCCTGGAGGCTGGCGAGGAGTGGTCCCGAGATCATCCGGCTGAGCCAGAGCGAAGCGGCGAGCAGCAGGAGGGCGCTGAGCCCCAGGACCTGAACCACACGGGTCTTGATGGCTGCGGCCGCGGCCATGGAGGTCTTCGTCGCGACCCGCACCAGCACCCCCCACTTCAGGCCGGGGTAGCCCAGCGCGCCGTGGGAGGCCGCATAGCCGGTGGTCTGCTCCACCCGCTTGCGGACGTGAAACCCGGATCCGTGGCCAGACCGGCCCTCCACCACCGCGCGGGCGGCCTCCACGCCGGCCTCCGCCAGGTTGAGCTTGAGCAGGACGTTCATGTCGTGCTTCACGACGGCGTTCGTTGCAGCCACCCCCGGATCAAAATCGACGATCACCCGGCCCCGGCTGTCGAGCAGGGTGAGCTCCGCCCCGGCCATCCCCTCCCTGGAAAGGTCCTTGTACGCGGTCTGGAAGATTTCCTCCACGAGCGAGAACGCGGCCCGGTTGTTCCAGACCCCGATCACCTTGCCGCTCGAGTCCTTGACCGGCGCCGCGAAGCCCACCACCAGTCCCTCGCCGCCGTAGACCTTCTTCACATCCTCGTCCACGTGGACATCCTCCACCACGGTCCCGTCCAGGATGTCGCTCTTGAGAAAGCGTCCCGCAAGGGCGTCCTGAAACCAACCGGCCTCCTTGTAGTTCTTTTGGTACAGCGGGGCGGTGTCGATCGGCTTGCCATCGGGCGCGTGGTCGTTGACCGCGATCACCTTCCCGTCGAGGTCGACGAAGAGGGAGATCAGGTAAAACCCGTAAAGATTGGCATACTGGTTGGCGACGTCCGCGATCCGGTTTGTGGCGGAGCCGACCTGGTACCAGGAGGACTTCTCCCGGACCGCGGTGTTGACGCCAAAGGCCTGCACATCCCCATACCGCTCAAACAGGTTGCGCTCCACCTTGTCGAGAATGTTCTCCGCGGTGGTTTGGTAGGTGCGGCCGACGTTGTCGCTGATGCGGTCGGCCGATCGCCACGTGATCACGGCCAGCACCAGCATCGGGACGAGGCCCATGACCAGGAATGAGCCGACGAGTTTCTGAGAGAGCGAGAGGTTTTTCATAGGCCGCGTGCCGGACGCAGCAGCAGACATCCTCCCGGCGCGCGGCCTCCCACCTCGGTGGCAGGTCCCGGCAAGGCGGGGCATGCGGGTCGTCCGTCCATCCATGAATCGGCTTCATGGGACAACCCTTAACAGAGGGGAAAACCTCCCGCCTTGAGGGTGGGGGGGGGGAAGCGGCAGCCTCAGCGGGCCTGCTGGCTCTGGCGGAGGCGCGCGATCCGGCGGTCGAGTTCCGGGGCGAGGGGCGGGAGGAGCTGCTTGAGGTGTTCGCAGAGCCCCTGGGCCGCCGGCCAGTCCTGCATGAGCTCTGCGAGCTGGATGGATTCTAGTCCCGCCTTCTTCTGCCAGAACCGGTCGGGTTTCTCCCCCGGGAGCAGGTCGCGGTCGTAGATCACGCGGCCAAACTGGACCTGGGCCTGCTCCTGGAGGGGGCGCTGCTCGCGCGGCGTGGAGTAGCTTTCGGCGAGCTTTGCGAGGGCAATCCCCATGCCGACCCGGGCCTGGCTGCGGTCGCCGACGGAGGCCGCGGGGTGGGTGAGGGCCATCTGGTATGAGTTGGTCGCCTTCTCGTAGTACGAGGCATCCTGCCGGTCCTGCTTCGCCAGCTGGAGGAAGCAGTTCCCGCGGCTGCCCCACGCCTTCGGGACGATTTCGTTCGTCCCAAAGTTTTTCGTGATGTAGCTGAACGCCGTGGCCGCGTTGAGGTACTCCGCGAAGGCGTTCGTCGAGATGGCCGCCTGCATCATGAGGCAGTCCCCGAGGGCGAAGTACGCCTGTGCCACCAGGTCCGGGTACGGGGGCGGGTTCTGGACAATCTCCGAAAACAGGCGTTGCGCGTCATTCAGCCCCTGGCGGGCGAACGCCGCCCGTCCGGCCTGCATCCGGGCGCGGTAGGTCAGCTCGGTGACCGGGAAGTTCGTGCTCTCATACAGCTTCTGAAACTGGATCTGGGCGTTCGTCAGGTTGCCCTCGCGCATGTAGTAATCCCCGACGGAGAACATGGCCTGGGGGGCCAGAAGGTTCGTGGGATGGTGAAAGAGGAAGTTTGTGTAGAGCTGGAATGCGTTGCTCCCGTCGCCGGTGCGGTAGGTGGACGCCGCCAGCTCAAACTCCACCCGCGGCCGGAGCTCGCTCTCCGGGAACCGGGAAAGCCACCCCTGGTAATGTGCCAGGGCGTTGGTGTCGAGGTTCTCCTGGGTGTAGGTCCGCGCCACGAGGAGCTCTGCCAGGGCCTTCATGGGGGAGGCGGCCGAGACTTTGGAGAGCCAGGCCCGGGCCTTGTCGGGCTGATCCAGGAGGCTCAGCCGCTGTCCCATTAACAGGAGGCTCGGATCGATGAGCTCGCTTTGCGGCCTCCACGACAGGAGGCGTTCTGCGGCCTCCGTCGCGGCCCGCTCGTCGTGAAGCTCAAAGCCGATCCGCACCAGGTGCATGAGCGCCTGATCCAGGAGGGTGTTGCGCACCTTGGGGAGCTGGAGGAAGCGGTTCGTGAATGTCCGGAATGAGGCGAGGGAGTTGGTCAGGTCGCCCAGGCGAAACTGGAGCTCCGCCAGCTTGTACTGCGCCACCGCCTGGTCCTCGGAGAGCGGGATGGCGGCCGCCGCCATCCCGCTCTCCGAGGA